>CANBCO010000133.1 GCA_947367165.1 uncultured Coriobacteriaceae bacterium | reverse complement strand
AATGTATAGTACTTTTCACTAAATGCGCCCGTTGGCCAATGTTTATGATAATCCCTAATGGAACTATGGTCATGAAGAGCGGCCAAAACAACGAGATCCCGAGAAATGCCAAAGCGCTCGTTAAGAAGTGTTTTTGCCTCCTCTACCATCTCATCCTCAAGCTCTAGAAGATCAGCTGACCACAAAAAAACTCGTTTGCCGTCCTTTTCAAATAAAAGTGCATTGCAAAAGATGTGATCATGAATGCCTTGGGCAGGAACATTTCTATCTGGTGTTTTGTAACCCAAAAGATAAAATGTGCTCCCCTTTTCTGGCGTTATGTCCTTGCGGGCGTGTCCTACCTTCATCAACACTCCTCTCCTTCTTTAAGTAACTTCTCTGTTGCATGTAAAAAAATCTCCGCACTACCTCTTCCCAGTTTAGTATTCATCGCCGCATACGTGATGTGTTCAAAGTCTTTTTCCTCTGGAAGATACTTCATAGCACCATTTACAAGCGTCCCTATCATAAGGGGGTTCTTTGAATACTGTTGCAGCTTCACTCCAAACTCACTGTTAAGTTCAGGCGCACAGAGAAGAAGGTTCACATCTCCCAGGCAAATGAGTGTGATAGGAATTGACAACTCATGATAGGTAGGTGTAAATGGATAGGTAAGATGAGGAGTAAGATCTGGCGTTTCATACCACATTTTTTGCTCGGGAACTTTTGCTACGGTGCAAGAAATGCTACACAAAAGACGATTCTTCTTGCCTATGCACACAGCTGCGCGCTTAACACATTCAGCCATATGACTTCCCAGTTCCTTTACCCGTTGGTTGACGGTATAGACATCCTCTTCTTGTCGCGCTTGAAAGATGGGTGCTTGGTCACCCGCACAACCTGGAAGAAAAATTGCAATGGGCACGACATGCGACTCTAGCTCTTCCAAACAAGTTCCCACGATATCGCCAGAAATGAGTCGCTCACCAGAAGCATTGCGAGCTTTATCAAGGGCTGAAGCTTGTAAATCATAATTGATAAGATAGGCTACAGGTTCTCCTTTCACATAAAAACGCAATACTTTGAGCGTGCGATTAGAATAGCCTTCTTTGTTTTGACCTATCCAATAGCCCTTTTTGGTCTCGACATTTCTATTCACATTGATTGCACACGGTGCTTCTCCATAGTCAATCTCGCCATAGCTCAAAGACGTTTTTGCACTCATAACTGCATTGGAGAGTGCCTGAATAATTGCTGTAAATAAAACGTTTGTTGTATGTTCATCGTCTATGCTTTTCTTGTCTGAGGGAATATGAGGGACCGAGAAAGTATGCGTCACACTAATAAACACGTTTTTTCTCGGAATACCTGCTATACAAGCTCCCTGGTCTTGTAAGAGCTCTATAACATGGGAAGGCAAGCTGGTTGCTTCAATTGAGATAAGAAGCCAAGGGTCGGATACTTCACATAAAAATGCTCGTACAAAGATACGTCCGAGAAACCCCACAAATGCTTTGAGCGGAAAATCGCTGTCTTTAAGAGCAATCTCTGCTTTTCCTGCGCCAATCTTTATTTTAGTTGCTTCTATACTTTCCACAGGTGCACGCCTTACAAACGGTACAGGCGCTCGGCATTGCCATTTAAAATGAGCGCCTTGTCTTCTTGAGAGATGTCCAGATGCTCCACAAATACTGGACCTTCCGTCATCCACACAAGCTTTACGGGATAAGACGAGCCGTACACAATGTGGTCAGCCCCAAACGTTTTAATAGCAAGCTCAAGCTGGTCTTTTCCCCATGGCTGAGAATGAGAAGTCTCAAAGAAAATGTTCTTGCGCAAGTGTTCTTTTACTTGGTTGTTGTTGGTCTTGAATCTGCCACCGCCAGATTCGGTTGGAAAAAAAAGTCCTGTATAAGCAAAAAACCCGCCGCCTAGCATCGAATGAATAAATCTAAGATTTGGGAGCTCATCAAAAAGATCACTAAAAAGTTCACGACCAATCGCTGTAACTTGATCGACGCAGCGACCATACGAGCGGCGTAAATTATTGTAATCGAGAAGCGAATCATATTGCACAGGCAA
Source organism: uncultured Coriobacteriaceae bacterium (assembly GCA_947367165.1). GTDB lineage: Bacteria > Actinomycetota > Coriobacteriia > Coriobacteriales > Atopobiaceae > CANBCO01. Next base: position 459 of record CANBCO010000133.1, on the reverse strand, counting down.
AGGCGTGTGGTGCACATACACTGCCACATCTAGTTCGTTAATATAACGAAAAAAATCACGAAATAGCTCGTCGTCTAGATAGCGCTTTCCATAATGAGCAGACACCTGAATGCCATGCATGCCCAGTTCATGAATACAACGATCAAGCTCCGCTAAACATTCTGCATCTCCTCGCGGAGGCACCACGGCCAACGCAGCCATTCTGCCAGCGCTCTTCTCGGCATACTTGGCCGCTAGGTCATTAAAGGTACGACATAAAGAAAGATCAAGCCACTCCTGCATACAGGGAAGCTTCATAACAGCCCGATCCACCCCGGCTTTGTCCATATCCGCCAATTGTTTTTCTAAAACGTAGTCGCTTTCAAAATAGTCAAGATTAGGATAACCAAAAGGCTTTTCAATTTTAAAAACACCTTTGTCCTTCTCGTCCACCTCATAGAACCCGCGACAGTCATATTC
>CANBCO010000132.1 GCA_947367165.1 uncultured Coriobacteriaceae bacterium | reverse complement strand
CCTTATTCAGGGCTTCCGCAGCTTCTATCTTGGACTTCTCGGCGGCGTCTAAGTTATCTTGAATGGTTTTTTGACGCTCATCTAAGGTCTTTACAATGCTTGGCCAGATAAAGTGAGCAAGTACAGCCCAGATAACAATAAACGCTATAGCTGCGGGAATAAACTCCTCAGGCTTAGGAAGCAAAATGTCTGCTGCACTTAAGGAGCCCTCGTCAGCAAAAGCAAGCGTTGGGGCAAGCGCAAAAACTGCCGTCGCGAGCGAAAAAGCAAGCAGAGCTTTAGATGTAGTCTGCGTTTTCATGACTATCTCTCTTTTCCTTTATGCCTTTATGCCAAAAGCGATACTACAAAGCCAATGAGTGCGAGTGCCTCTACAAAAGCACTTGCAAGAATAAAGACGGTGAAAAGCCTGCCTTGAATTTCTGGCTGACGAGCCATAGCGGTGGTTGCACCATACGCTGCAATGCCAATGCCAAGACCTGCTCCTATAACACCAATTCCGTATCCTATAACGCCCATGTCTCCTCCTTTAGGTGGGGTTGTTTCTTGTTTTTTTGTTCCTTTTTGCAGCCGCCTTTTTGCTTAGTCTTCCTCGGCAATTTGAATGTAGACCGAGGTGAGAAGCGTAAAGACGTATGCCTGTATTGCAGCAACCAGCATCTCTACGATGTAGATTGCAATTAACACCAAAAGCCAAAGTATCGAGATACCTGCACCCGTAAAGGCCTCAAGCGTGACGCCTTGGGCAAAGCGCTCAATAAAAAGCGAAGCCAAGATGGCGAAGGTCCCCATAACAACGTGTCCTGCAAACATATTGCAAAACAGACGCACAGAAAGCGTGATTAAGCGCAGAAACGTTGAGAAAAGCTCAATCACCCAGACCATTATGTTCATGGGAAAGGGGACGCCTTTTGGCATGAGACTTTTTATGTAACCAAGTGCCCCCGCCTTTTTAATGCCCACGTAAATAAAGTAGAGAAACGAGATGAGGGCAAGCGCAAGCGTAACGCCAATGGTTCCGGTACCTGGGTGAAAACCTGGAATAAGTCCAAGCAAGTTGTTGATAAGGATAAAGAAAAAGACCGTTGCAATAAAGGGAAAATGCTGGCGCCACGACGAGTGCAGCATGTCTTGAGCCAGATCTTTTTTGGCAAACTCAATAACGTATTCAACGCCGTTTACAAACCTGCCTTTAGGAACAAGGGAGGCGGATTGCTTTTTCTTAAATACAAAAAGCACCACAAGAAGGATAGCGACTGCGATAAACATCGCTAAGCTGTATTGCGTTATCGTGATATGTTCAGTTTGAATCGCAGGTTGCGATACAAAACTGTTTAGCAGCTCGTTTACTTCGTCTGGAAGTCGAGCAAACTCATCCACGTTTTACCTCCTTTTGAGAAGCATTTTGTCTAGTCTCACTCATCTCCATCCATTTCCAGCTTTTTACCGCTATCACCAGCCATATAATAAAAAAACAGCCGATAAGACCACCGGTAAATGTTGAAAAGTACAACTCTAGAATTTTTTTCACTACTGCGAGCGCAAAAATAGAAACGCACATCGAAACTCCAATTGCTGCAAAGGCTTGCGCGAGAGTGGGGCGACGATGCGTTTGCGCACGGTGCGTGAGCCACATGGCAGGCGCATTTGCGGTTAGCGCAGTGAGTACACCTAATATGACTGCAAGGAGTTCTGGCATGGGTTTCTCGGAAACGCGGTTCTTACTTGGTACCAAAGATGCGGTCGCCTGCGTCTCCAAGACCTGGCAAGATGTAGGCATGCTCGTTAAGCTCGCGGTCAAGGGCACAGGAAAAGACGCGGACGTCTGGGTCGTGCTCAAGAACCGAGGTGATACCTTCTGGAGCTGCTACCAGCACAAGGAGGCGAATGTCTTCTATACCCTGCTTGCGCAAGTAATCAATGGCAGCGTTTGCAGAGCCTCCCGTTGCAAGCATGGGGTCAACTATCATGCACGTTCTGCTGGTAATGTCTGGTGGAAGTTTGGCAAAGTATTCGTGCGGCTCGTGCGTTTTGGGGTCTCTGTACATTCCCACGTGCCCTACGCGCGCACTTGGCATAAGCTCAAGCATTCCTTCCACCATTCCAAGGCCTGCGCGCAAAATTGGAATGATGGCCACTTTTTTGCCTTTTACCTGCTTTGCGATGCATGTTTCAAGCGGTGTTTCCACCTCGATATCTTCTAACGGAAAATCACGCGTGGCTTCATAACCTTCAAAAAGCGCAAGCTCTCGCACGAGTTCTCTAAACTGCTTGGTGGTGGTTTCTTTGTCACGTAAGATTGCCACTTTATGCTGCACGAGAGGGTGGTCTACCAGCACAAAACGCTCTTCGTCTTCAAACTGTGATGTGGTCATGGGGAGCCTCCTTTTTCTTAAACTTTTTCTCTTGCTAGATTTCCTCTATTTTTTCTACGCGGATAGCGTGCCTTCCTTCCATAAATGCTGTGGATAAAAAGGTTGTAAGTATTTCTGCGTTGGTTTGCTCGGAAACAAAACGGCCCGATAAAC
>CANBCO010000131.1 GCA_947367165.1 uncultured Coriobacteriaceae bacterium | reverse complement strand
GCTTTATAATCCGATAAAAGCGCTCTACTTTGCAGATATCCATAGGCAAGACGTGAAAGCGAAAAGACAAGTTCTAAAGAAGCCAGTCTTGTTTTTCCACGTTTTACTTGACCAAGCTTTGTAATGAGATTGTAAAGCGTAGTTGAATCAGTTCCTAACAAAGACCAAAGCTCGCACTCAATAGTATTATCACATACAACAGCTTGAGCAAACGCTACTTGGGGCAAAAGTTCTAAAAAGCGTCTTGGATCAAAAACCCCTTTTTCGCAGACGAGTCCTACAAAAAGACCCAAAGAGCGTGCTACTAACATGTCGTAAGCGAATCGTCTTTCTCCAGCAAAAACAATGAGAGCTTTTCCATGTTGTCGCTCGATAGCGCGCGTAAGCTCATGGGCGCGCGTTTCGTTAAAGACTTGAGCAGGAAGTTTGCAGGCAATATGAAGACCAGTTGAGATTTGTACGTCCTCTTCAATAATAAAGCTCACCGATTTTTTTGCACGGGTGAGTTTATCGGCATAGGCAATTGCATCTAACAGCTGCTCTTGTGATTGGACTAAAAGAAGCACTCGGTCAATTCGTTTTCCTTCGCCATTAGGCAGTCCAGAAGAAAGAGCAATGGCAACTTCAGAAAGGCTTGCTTGCGGAAGGTGTGCATAACTCGTCGCCACAGCACCAGCCCCCCAGCTTGAAAGGAGCAATTCTGCTCCTTCTTTCCAAAACTCAGAAGGAACACGAGCCGGATACAGCCTGCATACACGTGCACAAAGCATGAGAGACAAACCTGCAAAAGCGTCCGCATACGCCTCAGCAAGTTTTTCGCTCTTTAAATACTGCTTGCAGATTTGAAGCGTTTTGTGTTCTGCACAAAGATCTTCAAACACCTCGGTTGAGCGCAGGTGAATAGAAAAAATTGTAGTTGTTGTAAGGGGATATAAATCAGGCTTTAAAAGAAGAAGACGCGCTCGCAATGAGGCAATAAACACAATTCCGCTCTCGTTCATTTTTGCGAGCTCTTCTGGAAGCACTTCTGCAAACGAATGAAGCAAAAGTTCCCGAGAAAAGAGCCACCCTGTTACTTGCGGCTCAAATGTGTCACCAATAAAAAGCGAGTTTACAATGTCAGGTTCTGCAATACTTCCTTTGGGCGGAACAATAACTTTGCCAACTTGCTCTTTTGCCTGTTGGGGATCTTCAGAAAACTTGAGAGATGGAACCGCAATATCTGCAGAAGCCTCCTGCGCACTGTTTACAAGGTGTTCTAATTCTTCTATGTGCAAACTATCTAAAGATTGTATGCAATAGACATACTCTGCCCGAGAAGCCTTCACACCATCTTCATAGCTTCTGAGCTTACCAACATATTCCATATGAGAGATAACATGAATTAACCCGCGGTATTTCTCGGATAAACTTAAAGAGCCTACAACTGCCGGGGTAGAATCGGTTGAGGCGTCGTCTACAATAACAAGTTCAATATCAAAAGTGGCGTGGTGCAGCAAGTCGTGCACTGCTGGCTCAATGTGTTCTGCATCGTTGTGTGTGTACAAAACAACAGAAACCTTATGTTTCATTTTTGCTCCGTTCTGAATCTGTTGTATAGAGCTAAGTGTAGCGCATTTTAACGGGCAAAGCCACTTCCATCAAAGATGGGGGTGAAGTGTGAAGACTGTGATGCGGCATCTTGTGTAAACAAAACGTCAAATTGGTATTTTTTTGCGCAATCAAGCACTTCTTGATACTCTTTTTGGGCAAGTGTTCGCTGTAAGGACACATTGTCATGTTGTGTGGACGCCCAACTATTAGGCGTGTATTGGCTCATTACAGAAACCCAAGCCGAGTCTCCAACGATTTTAAAGATGCTTTGTAACACCCGTTTTGTGTTATCTAGGTATCCTGGAAGAACAAGGTGGCGCACTATAAGCCCTTGGGTTAATAGCCCTTCTTGATTGAGTTTATTTCCCCCTCTTTTTTCAACGTGAGCTGCAACTTCTAGTAAGGAAGCTTCAGCAATGCGAGGGTAGTCTTTTGCGCCCGAAAGCGACTTAGCAAGAGCTTGATCTTGGTATTTTATATCTAAAAGCCACACATCCACAATCTCTTCAAGAACACTAAGTATCTTTTGCGTCTCATAGCCCGAGCTATTCCAGACAATTGGAAGCAAAAGACCTTTAGCGCGTGCCTGCTTGACAGCAGGGTAGATAGTAGGGAGAAAGTGAGTCCCGGTGACAAGATTAATGTTATGAGCACCTCTTTCTTGAAGGTCTAAAAACGTATGCGCCAATTGTGCTTCATTTATAATAACGCCTGCGTGTGTCTTTGAAAGTGCCTCGTTTTGGCAGTATAAACAGCCCAGATTGCATTCCGAGAAAAACACCGCGCCAGAACCTCGCGACCCAGAGATGGGAGGCTCTTCCCAAAAATGAAGTCTTGCCAATCCAGCGTAAACGGTATCGCTAGCCTTGCAGTACCCGAGCTCACCTTGTGTGCGATTGACGCGGCAAGTGCGCGGGCAAAGTGTGCAAGAGGTATATGAG
>CANBCO010000130.1 GCA_947367165.1 uncultured Coriobacteriaceae bacterium | reverse complement strand
GAGATGGTGCTTATTGAAAAAACGAGGCAAGAACTGCAGCTGGGTCAAAAAAAGCCGCCGTATGCTGATGGAAGCGAGCTTGTATGAGTGAGCTTTCGCACCTTGGCATAGGAACCGGTCTCGACGTGCATGCGTTTTGCGAGGATAGGCCGCTTGTGCTTGGTGGGGTTAGCATTGCCGATGCGCCAGGTTTACTTGGACATAGCGATGCCGATGTACTAACCCATGCTGTTATGGATGCGCTTTTAAGTGCGGCACGCCTGGGAGACATTGGCGAGCTTTTTCCTGATACGGCAAGTGAATATGAGGGGATTTCTTCGCTTGTGCTGCTTGAGCAGGTGAGGCGCGAGCTTAAGAAGGCGGGGGTGAGTGTGGTAGATATAGACTGCACCATTGCTGCCGAGATGCCCAAATTGGCACCTTACAAAGAAGAGATGCGTCGCACGCTAGCAGGGGCTTTGGGCATTTCAAAAGCGTGCATTGGTCTAAAAGCTACAACGTGTGAGGGGCTTGGGTTTATCGGAGAGAAAAAAGGCATGGCCGCATTTGCGAGCGTACTGGTTAGAAAAGGTGCGTAGGCGGGCGTGGCTTGGGCACGGCGCGGGCATATGCGAGAACAAGGCATAGGAGAGCGCGAAGAGGCGCAAAGGAGTGTAAAGGAGCGAGCATGTTGGAGGAACTGAGCGAAGAGCAGCTGGAAGAGCTGCGGCTGGTGCAGACAGAAGACCCGGCGTTTTTTGGCGCGAGCCTGGAAGAGGTGTATATTGGCTCGCCGGGGCTTAAGGCGATCTGGGCGTATCGAAAAGCGCATGAGCTTTGGTGTGCGGGAGCACGTGAAGAAGCACTTCTAATCAGCCAGGAGGCTCGCCGGGATTTTGGCGTGGAGATTCATCCCGGGGCTCGTATTGGCAAACACTTTATGATTGATCACGGAATGGGCGTGGTGATTGGCGAGACGTGCATTATTGGGGATAACTGCAAGATTTTTCAAGGTGTGACGTTAGGGTGTAGAGGCGCGAGTTGTAAAGGCGAAAAGCGCCATCCTACGCTTGAAGATAACGTGACTGTGGGGGTGAGTGCGCTCGTGCTTGGCGACATTACGGTAGGTGCCGGAGCACACGTAGGAGCAGGTGCTGTCGTGATTAAAGACGTCGCGGCAAAAGATGTGGTAGCTGGCGTTCCGGCGCGTTCTGTGCGGCCGCGGGCGAGCGTGGATGTAACAGGCGACGGTGTAGGCGAAGGCGAAGGCACAGAAGGTGCAGGTAGCAATGCAGATTTATAACAGTAAGACGCATAGAAAAGAGGAGCTTAAGCCCATCGCGCCTCCCAAGGTCACCATGTATGTTTGTGGTCCTACCGTCTACGACGAGATTCACATTGGAAACGCGCGAACGTTTTTGTCGTTTGACGTGATTAGGCGTTATTTAACGTATCGCGGCTACGACGTTATTTTTGCGCAAAATCTTACCGATGTGGACGATAAAATCATAGCTCGCGCAGCCGAGAAAAACACCACTCCCGAGGCAGTGGCGAGCGAGTTTAGTGAGAAGTTTATTGAGCGTATGCGTGCGTTTAACGTGCTAGATCCTTCGATTCGTCCGCGGGCAACCCAAGAGATCGAAGCCATGTGCGCAATGATTAGCGACCTTATTGAAAAAAAACATGCGTACGCAACTGAAGGCGGTGATGTTTACTTTAGTGTGCGCAGTGTTGTAGAGTATGGCGAGGTAAGCGGCAGAAAAGTGGATGAACTTTTAGTGGGAGCTCGTGTAGAAGAAAATGCCGAGAAAAACGACCCGCTCGACTTTGCACTCTGGAAGGCAGCAAAGCCAGGAGAACCTGCGTGGAAATCTCCCTGGGGATTGGGACGGCCCGGCTGGCACACGGAGTGTGCAGCGATGGTTGAGAAGTACCTAGACAGCCCAGTGGACATTCATGGCGGTGGTTCAGACTTGCTCTTTCCCCATCATGAAAACGAAAACGCACAGGCACGAGGCGCGTTTGGCACGGAACTCGCACACATTTGGATGCACGGCGGGATGCTTAGGGTAGATGGTGAAAAAATGAGCAAGTCACTGGGAAACTTTTACACGTTAGCAGAAGTGTTAGAGCACGCTACTGCCCCAGCAATTAGATTGCTTATGTTACAGACCCACTATCGAAGTCCGCTGGATTTTTCTTACGCTCGGCTTGAGGGTGCAGCCTCTGCGCTTGCAAGATTTGAGAACTTTATTTCTCGGGTGGAATGGCTGAGTGCACAAGGAATAGAGCGGTTTGAGGCGAGTGATTTAGCTGAGACAAGTTCTTTGGTAGAGCGCGAGTTCCAAGAGGCGATGGATGACGATTTTAATACGGCCAGTGCGTTAGGTGCGCTTTTTGGGCTGTTGAATAAGGCAAATGTGGAGCTAGACTGCGATGCGCCTGATGTGGAAGGGCTTCAGGTGGCGAGTGATACGATTCAGCGGCTTTTGGGCGTGCTTGGGATTTCGCTTGGAGCATGCGAGGAAGAGGACAGGTCTCGCTTGCTTGAGGTGGCGCGTGAGCTGGGGTTAGGAGAG
>CANBCO010000129.1 GCA_947367165.1 uncultured Coriobacteriaceae bacterium | reverse complement strand
GAACTGTTCTGGGTCTGGTGCTGTGCTTTTGTGAGAACAATCAAGCTCCCATGTTTTGGGATACGGTATCCCAAGCTCTTCGCACGTGGTATAAAACGCGCTTTTTTGCGTGATAAAATCTAGCGTTTGAAAGTCTACATAAGGAATGAAAAACCAGCGGTCAAGTTCTGGCTTGTGCTCTGCTAAAAAACGAGCTCGCCAATCTGCACAGCCCACAAGAAGCCCTCGCTTTCCTTCTTTTTCAAGGCTAGCTCCCAGGTCCTTTAAGTATGCGAGCAAAAAGTCTCCGTCATTGCTGTTTGGCTCAATTACGTACGTACAAAACTTTGACGAGCTGGTCAATTTGTTGTCGATAGGCGAGATAATAATCGTTTTAACGCCATTATAGATGCGGTAGTACTCGCGCGCAAACGAGTAACCCAGAATGTCGCTTCCCAGCATAACGGGCTGAATTTCTTGAATTGACGATACTGGTTTAGGCATAATGCTCCTTATCTGTTCAATTTTTGCAAGTATTCCCATACGAGGCGCTTTTGGGCAGGATCTCTAAGGGCTGTTGCAAAGTCGCCCAGATATAGCACCTCAATTCCGAGAAATGCACCCACGTATCCTGCGCTGAGTGCTGCTGCCTCTTTAAAACTGGATGCAAGTGCGTCTTTGCCAGATGCGTCAAAAAGCACCAGCGCCTGAGGCTGTAACGTCTGCAACACTTTGCTCATTGCGATTTTGGGCTTTTTGCAATCATATGCTGCCCAGTTTCCCGGCTTGTACCCTAATGCGCCCGCTGCAGCGATTAAGGCGTGGCCCTTCTCGGATGCGTGAAAAGCCACGTCCTCATCAAAGCTACCGGCAAAAAGAATTTGTGGAAACCCACTGCCTGTAAGTTGTACTCCCTCTGCAATAAGGGAGCCTACCTCGACTTTGGCCTTTGCCGTATAAGCTTCTCGTTTAGCCTGTTCTGATACGTGCACCATAAAATCTCCTTTCTTTTATTGTAAGCGATTGAAAGACCTCGTTCTTTGGGTATAGATGAAAAAAGAGATTAAAGGAGATTACCGTGGCTGTAAAAGAATTGACCAATGATAATTTTGCGACCGTTATAGAGCAGGCGACAAAACCGGTCCTCGTGGATTTTTGGGCGAGTTGGTGCGGACCTTGCAGAATCATGTCGCCTATTGTGGACGAAGTCGCAGAAGACATGGCGCAAGACCTTGACGTGTACAAATGTAACGTGGAGGAAAACCAAGAGCTGGCCGTGAAGTTTCAGGTGATGAGCATTCCAACGCTGATTCTGTTTAAGCACGGAAAGCCAGAGCACACAATTGTAGGCGCGCAGCAAAAAGTCGTGCTTGAAGACGATTTGCGGGCTCATTTGTAATTTTCGCTCCCCTCGCGTGCCGTTTTTTGCTAGCATAAAAGAAAACGATGCCTTTTGGCGAGGAGAGTTGCGTATGGCAGACTTAATTAGCATAGAGAGAGTTACCATTGACCCCAAAAACATGCGCGCGCAGGTGCGCTTTGGAGAGGGTCTTCCCCTTTCTACCAGCCAAAACATTGAGGCAACGGCGCGTGTGTACTGGCTCATGCCCGAAATTGCCGAGCATGCTTGCTTTGGCGACAAAGGAACGACGTTTCAAAACGTGATGGGAGACACCGAGCTTGCACACCTTTTAGAGCACGTTGCGGTTGAGCTTGTGTCGCGCACCTCTTCAACGCAGCCAGTAGCATGCGGAAAGACGCGCGAGCTAAGTGAGCCGCGCACGTATGAGATTGAGCTCACATGCCCTGACGACGTGCTTTGCTCGGCTGCTTTGGCCTCTGCAGCAGATATTGTGCAATGGGCATTTGCCGAGAAGGACTCTAAAGAGACGCCTGATGTGGCAAGTATTGTGGATGGCATTAATTACATGGTAGAAAAAAGCTTTGAGCTTGAAAAAGACCATGCCGAGAAAAGCGCCAGCGCAAGCTTGGTTTCCCAAACAGATGACGAGGATGGGCTTGGGGTTGCCGAGGTGTCCGTTGTGGCGTCGCCTGCTGCGACCAGCGTAGAAAGCGTGCCCAGCGCACAGGAGACGGCACCTATGCCGGTCCAAAGTGACGCCCGGGCTCGCATTGGCACCGAGACGCCTGAGCCTGCAGACGACGGTAAGGTGCTTAAGTTTGACGCCTCAATAATTCCAGGGAATCGCCCGCTCTAAAGTAGGGTAAGATAAAAGACAGACAACCAAGGAGGAATAATGTCAGATCATAATGGAGGATTTTTATGTGGAGCCCTTTTTGGTGCGGCCGTTGGAACCATTATTGGAATCTTAATTGCCCCCCGAAGTGGCGAAGAAACGCGTGCTATGCTTGCAGACTCTGCACTGGATTTTCGCGATAAGGCAATGGATGCCTATGGTGAGGGCGTGGCTCGTATGCAAGATCGTTTTGAGCAAGTTGCACCAGTTGTACAAAACACCACCGACGATTTGCGCGCCAAGCTTGATCTTGCCCGCCGCAAGATGGATGAGATTCGCGCTAATTTGTCTGACACAGTAAATTCTGCTGCCGAAAACGTTGGCAAGCAGGTGGAGCAGATTAAGACCGCAAGTGCAT
>CANBCO010000128.1 GCA_947367165.1 uncultured Coriobacteriaceae bacterium | reverse complement strand
TGAAGGGCGGGTTTCTCGGCTAAGGTAATAGTATCGCCCGGTGTCACTTTTGTGGGGTCTTTTAAACCTGTGACAATGTAGCCTACGTCTCCTGCAGAAAGCTTGGGAAGCGGAATATCTTGGGGCGTACGAATACCTACTTCTTCAGTTGTAAAAGGACAGGCTTGTGCCATAAGAAGACCTGCCTCACCTTTTTGAATCTGTCCGTCAAAGAGGCGGGCTAAGGCGACAACGCCTCTAAAAGAATCAAACCACGAGTCAATGATGAGGGCTTGTAAGGGTTTCTCCGAATCTCCTTTGGGATGAGGGATTTTGTGCACCACTTGCTCTAACAGCTCATGAATGCCCTCGCCACTTTTTCCAGAGACCGGAACCGCATCGTCAGCGGGAATGGATAACAAGTCTTCTACCTGGGCTTTTGTTACTTCAATATCTGCGCTTTTTAAATCAATTTTATTGAGCGCAACCACTATTTCTAAGTTTGCATTCATAGCATATAGCGCGTTGGAAACAGTCTGGGCTTCTACGCCTTGCGTGGCATCCACTACAAGAATAGCACCTTCGCATGCTGCTAAAGAACGCGATACTTCATAGGAAAAATCAACGTGTCCTGGCGTATCAATCAAATTAAACTCGTAGGTTTCACCGTTATCTGCCTCATACATTACACGGACAGCATTGCTCTTTATAGTGATGCCGCGTTCTTGCTCAATGTCCATTTGATCGAGCATTTGCTTGGTAATGTCGCGAGCATCTACGGTATGCGTCATCTCTAAAATGCGATCGCAAATAGTAGATTTTCCATGGTCAATATGGGCAATGACGCAGAAATTACGAATATGTGTTTCATTTCTTTTTGTCATAACTTAATACTACCCTAGAACGTAATTCTGTGCTACAATCGTTTGTTGCAAACACGCTAGCTTATAAGACAATACAGATGAAAGGACAAGCAACCGTGGCAAATATACAGTCGCAAAGAAAACGTAACCGTACTAACGAGAAGGCACACTTACGCAACAAAGCCTGCAAGTCTGAGCTTAAAACTGCTGTTAAACGTGTGCGTGAGGCCGTTGAGGCCAAAGACCTTAAGCTTGCTCAAGAAAAATGCAGACATGCCTGTAAACTTCTTGACAAAGCACAGGGAAGAGGCATTATTCCTAAGAACCAAGCTGCTAACAGAAAAAGTGGAGTACAAAAATTAGTAAACTCACTTGCAAACGCAAAGTAGTTTTGGTATAGTTTTAGCTTCCTTTCTACGCCCAGCGACCCCCCATTTTATTAATCGCTGGGCATCTTTCTTTATAATTCACCACATTTGCGCTGGTAAAATAGGGAGATCCTATTTCTCTCTTTATTTATTTGCAAATAAACGTTATCCAAGAAATAAAGGCTGCCTCTGAATCTGCAGAACCTTTTAAAGCCCGTTCTACCTCTGTCGCTTTCCTTAAACTTTCTACTAGTTTTTGCAGGGAAAAATTCTTAGCCTCTTGGAGATGGTTTTTGTATTTCCACGCAGGTCCTCCTAAAACAGAGGCAAGCTCACCTGCTCTTTTCTCTTCAATGAGCGTTTTAGCGCAAATGAGCTCACGAATTCTGTGTAAGGCATACCAAAATAACAAGTTTTCTTCTCCCGGCTTTCTTTTAGCAAAAAGCGTCAATGCCCGGCTATAATTTCTGGCGCCTAACGCATCCGAGAAAAGCCACGGCTTTGGACTTTCTAGCCTGGGAATGAGCTCTTTTACCTCGCGCGAGCCAACTTTTGTAAAACCCCTTTTTGCAAATGTTGAAAGTGCATTTTCAAGCAACGCTGTATCTTGGCCGTAGGCTTCTACAAGTGCAGAAACAGCACCTCTATCTAAAACGATACCATGTCCTTTTTGGGCCATTTCCTGCACAAAGGATTGAAACGCGTACCCCTTTGGGACTCCACAATCTATAATGACTTGTTTTCCACGAGCTTCTATCGCCTTTCGTAACCTGCTATTTTTTGCGAGTTTCTCGGCTTCTAAAAAAAGCACTGTGGTGGGGTTAGGGTTTGCCACATAGTCAATTATCAGCTGAGCGGAGTCCTTAGAAAGCTTGTCTGCATTATGAATAATGACGATTCTTTGAGGGTCTGAAAACGGGATTTGTTCCAACGCGTCACGAAGCGCCTCTGGCTGAGAGAGGGTTTCTCCACTAAACTCTGAGAGGTTGAACGCTTCAAAACCTTCCGTGACATAGCCTTTGATGCGTGTCGTTGAGGCACGCCGCTTAACAGAATCTTCTCCCACCGCCAAATACACTGGCTCAAGTTGTTTTGTTGCCATCTTTGCTTCCTTTTTGTTTTTCTAATCATACTCAAAAACCTCCCCTTGTTTTGTGGTGGATATCTTAAAACCTGTGCTTTCTGGATATATAGTGACGCTACCAACATCTTTTGTGCAATAAAAATCTGCTCCAGCATCTTCGAGAATGTCTACACAAGCTTGTTTGGGATGCCCATATCTATTTCCTTTTCCTGCCGAAGCCACTGCTACAGTTGGCTTAAGTGCGCTTGCCTCTTCCTTTGAAATGGAAATTGCAGAACCGTGATGTCCTACTTTTAAAAGATCAATTGTGCCTAACGTTTTGTAATACTCTTTCATTTC
>CANBCO010000127.1 GCA_947367165.1 uncultured Coriobacteriaceae bacterium | reverse complement strand
GCTCTGCACGTTAAGAGCACGCGGCGCATCTCACTAGAAGGCATACGCAAAATAGCATACTTGCCTTCTTTGCCCATGAGCTGCACAGAAGAGCCCGCGCTTCTTGCAATAGCAGCGCCTTTTCCGGGCTGAAACTCAATAGCGTGAATAAGCGTACCCACAGGAATGTTTGCTAAAGGAAGCGCATTTCCTGGACGGATGTCTACATCTGGACCAGAAACTACGGTGTCTCCGACCTGTAAGTCTTTTGGTGCCAAAATGTAGGCTTTGGTACCATCCATATATCCGAGAAGAGCAATACGTGCGCTTCTGTTTGGATCGTATTCAATTGTTTTTACGCGTGCCTCCACGCCGTCTTTGTTGCGCTTAAAATCAATCTTTCTGTACTGACGCTTATGTCCGCCGCCTTGATGGCGCACGGTAAGCGTGCCTTGATTGTTGCGCCCTGCTTTGTGAGGCAAAGGCTCAAGCAAGCTCTTTTGAGGCTCAGTGCAGGTGATCTCAGAAAAGTCCGAGATGGTCTGCCATCTGCGCCCTGCGCTTGTTGGCTTTAATCTTTTTACTCCCATAATCTTTGATCCCTTTCTTATCCGTTGGCGGGCGCGCTTGGGATTTGAGTGGTTTTCTCGGACGCGTCCATAGCGGAGTGCAGAGGTCTACTCTGCAGCTTGGCTTCCAAATATCTCAATGGTGTCGCCTTGTTTTAAGGTGACAACCGCTTTTTTCCAGGTACGAGTCTTGCCGGGAACATAACGAACGCGTTTTGTCTTAGGCTTGACCCAAAGCGTGTTGGTCTTTTCAACATGCACGCTAAAAATCTTTTCAACAGCAGCTTTAATCTCTTGCTTATTTGCTTGACGAGCTACTTCAAACGTATATTTGCCGCGACCCATATCGTCATAGGAACGTTCGCTTACAATCGGGCGTATGATTACGTTGTACTCTGAGTTCATTATGCAAGCACCCCCTCGAGGTATTGGGCGCTTTTCTCGGTAAGGAGAAGCGCTTTATTGTCTGCTAAGTTGTGTGCATTCGCATCACTTGTGCCAATAACACGTACTTTGGGAAGATTTCTGAACGACAAAAAGCCCTGGTAGTTGTCTTCGTCCAAGACAACGGTGACACGCTTGTTGTCAAGACCTAGCTTGGCAAGAAGATTTTGAGCGTCTTTTGTCTTGGGGGCTTTAAAATCAATGGCATCTACTACTACGAGTTCACCATCTTTTAATTTAGCCGATAAAACCGAGCGCATAGCCAGCTTGATCTCTTTGTTATTGGTACGCTTTGCATGACTGTGGGGAGTAGGCCCAAATACAACGCCACCTCCACGCCACTGAGGAGCACGGATTGAGCCTTGACGTGCACGGCCAGTTCTCTTTTGACGCCAAGGCTTTTTGCCGCCACCAGAGACAAAACTACGTCCTTTGGTCGCGTGTGTTCCTTGACGAAGGCCAGCTAAGTAATTCACGATAACTTGGTGCATAACGTGGGTATTTGGCTCGATACCAAAGACTGCGCTGTTAAAGTCAGCAGTCTTTACTACTTTGCCTCCCTTATCTTTAATCTCTACTTTACTCATTGTTTCTCCGTTCCGCTTTCACTCTTAGGCCATACGAATCTGAACGAGTGCGTTTTTGCTACCAGGCACAGCTCCTTTTACTAAAAGAAGGTTTTGCTCGGCGTCTACGCGCACTACGGCTAAATTTTTAACGGTAACGCGTTCATCTCCCATGTGTCCAGACATATGAAGACCTTTGCGAACACGTCCTGGGTAGGCACACTGTCCAATAGAGCCTGGACGGCGTTGGTTGCGTGAACCATGGGTAGTAGGACCAGAATTGAAGTTCCAGCGCTTAATGGTTCCCTGGAATCCTTTTCCCTTTGACGTACCCGTAACGTCTACTACTTTTACATCTTGGAAGTTTTCAACAGAAACGGTATCGCCTACTTTAACCTCTTCTGTTTGATCAATACGCACTTCGCGAAGGTAACGTTTTGGCTCCACTTTTGCTTGCTTAAAATGCCCTTTCTCAGGTTTGTTAAGCTTTTTTTCTGCAATGTCACCAAAACCAAGTTGAACAGCGTTGTAGCCATCTTTATCAACCGTCTTAACTTGAGAGATAACGCAAGGACCAGCCTCAATAACGGTTACTGGAACCACGTTGTCTTCTTCGTCAAAAATCTGGGTCATTCCCAGCTTTCGACCTAGAATCGTGTTAATCATTGCGATTCATTACCTCCTGGTCGTGAGTCTTCATTTCTTGCAGCCTTTCTGCAAGTTCTCAGAGGACCATCGTCTCCTGTTGTCTTTGCGCCCTAAAAAGCGCAGCTTATTTATTGTACGTATTTTCTGCGATTTTCACAAAATCTCCACATCTTTTTTTTATCCCCCAACCGGGCGTGCAGATGAGGGTGATATTCTTAGCAAAAAAGGCCACTTGGATACAGTCCAAGCGGCCTTTTCGCGAATTGAAAGGCTAGGTTAACCTAGTATGACCACACACCAGAACTGTTGACCCAGTAATCCCCAATCCACGTGTTACGAGCCATTACGCCTCCAACAGGATAGCAGTAAAACCTGTCTCTTATACACATCTCCGAGCCCACGAGACGTAGAGGAATCTCGTATGCCGGCGTCG
>CANBCO010000126.1 GCA_947367165.1 uncultured Coriobacteriaceae bacterium | reverse complement strand
GGTTTTCTGGGATGAAGAGGACTAGGCACCTCTCATTTCCTACCACTAATCTGTTAGTGGTAGGTTTTCTCGGCTGAACGGGGCTGGGCACCTCTCATTTCCTACCACTAATCTTTTAGTGGTAGGTTTTTGCCCGAGAAACCCAAGGGGAAACGAATAGGGATACCACGCCCAGTTTGTGTGCTTGGTTCCCTATCCATTTTCTAGACAGCGGGTTTCCTTCAATAATAATGGTGTTATCTTTAATGACGATAGTGGCAAGGCAAAACGCTCGCGACCACATCTTCTACGGTTGCCCCGTCTTGGGTAATTGCAAAGTGCGCAATAGACTTCTCGCCAAAGCCGGGAGACACTTTTAGATCGAGCACGTAGACGCTGTTATTTGCGTAGAGCATATCCACTCGAACAATGCCTGACGTATCGTAGTATTTTGCCACGTCAAGTGCCACATCTCTTACAAGCGCACAATCAATCTTTTGTGGATCTGGCGTCTTAAAGGTAGCAATGTGCTCTTCAAGACGCGCCTGAGTATCATAGAGATGCCCTTCTTTGGTACTGACCTCAACTGGCGTAAATACGCGGTCAAGCTTAGGAATCACCAAACACGACACCTCCGCACCATCAATCCACTTTTGAAAGAGCACCTCATCGTCGTAGGCAAGGGCTTCCATAACAGCGTCTCCCAGCTGATCTTCACGCGTTACCTTGCTTAAACCAAGGGCAGAGCCGCCCCTTGCAGGCTTTACCGCAAGCGGAAATCCACCTAGACGTTTGGCTACTTTTGAAAGCGCAAAAGCTGCCCCCATCGTTCTAAAAGCACTCTCGGGAAGCGTGAGCTGTTCGGGACAGGAAAACTTTCCTGCTACGTCTGCTAACACAAAGGAAACAGAAGGCTTATAGTGCGCAAGCCGCGCGGCTTCAGGAGGAGAGCCCACATAGGGAATGCCAAGAAACTCCAAAAGTGCCGCAACCGAGCCATCTTCCCCACCTTTTCCGTGAAGAGCAAGGTAGCACGCATCTGGCTTACTCTCTTCTAACGCAGGAACCAAGTTTTCATCGGCATCTAAAGGAATCGCAGTATACCCCGCTTTTTTAAGCGCACTCACAATAAGGCGCCCAGACTCCATTGAAATCTGGCGCTCAAAAGATGCTCCTCCCATAATGACCGCTATTGTAGCCTGTGACATCTCACATTCCTCTCTCTTCCTGCGCTCTTTTGAAGCTTTTCTCGGCTTGGTTTTAAACACTCGCCGCTCAACTTTGCGACAGAACTCCCGCTTTCATAAGTGCCCTGTAGAGCTCAAGTCGTTTTTGAATAACGCGACTGAGCCGCTCAACTCCTTTGGTAAGATTCTCCTCGCTTTCGTAGGAAAATGCGAGCCGCATAGCATTGGTACCCTCCCCGTTGGGATAGCAATTGGTACCTGGCACATACGCCACGCCTTCTGCTAAAGCTGCAGAAAGCATCTGCTCGGTATTAAAGTACGGCGGAAGCTCCACCCACACAAAAAGCCCACCTTGGGGATACGTCCACGTTGCCTCACGCGGAAAATAGCGCGAAAGCGCCTCGCAAAGCACATCGCGCCTTCTTTTATACAGCGCGCGCGTTTTTTGCAACGCCGCATGCCAGTCAATTCGCGTAAAATACTCGTAGCTTACCATCTGCGAAAATGCGCTCACACAAAGCCCAGCTGCTTGTTCACACAAATTCATCCGAGAAATAAAGGGCGTAGGCGCAGCAACCCAAGCGACGCGAAGCCCAGGCGCAAATATTTTAGATCCCGTAGAAAAGTAGATAACGTTTTTATCAAGCGACTTTAACGTAGACAGGGCTTCGCCTTCAAAGCGCACAAAGCCATACGGATCGTCTTCTACCAAAGGAATGTGATAGGCCGCTGCAAGCTTTACCAACGCATGCCTTCGCTCAAGTGAAAGCGTGGTTCCGCTGGGGTTTTGAAAGTTTGGAATGGTATAGATAAACTTGGGAAGCGCGCTGCCCGTTGCCTGAGCCGTCCTTAAGCGCTCAGCCAATATATCGACTTGCATACCTTCTGCGTCACAAGGGATAACCCAGTATGCTGGTTCTTGTTGCGAAAAAGCCTGAAGTGCCCCAAGATAGGTAGGGCCTTCAACAGCAACTACATCTCCAGGTTCAAGAAAGATGCGTCCTAAAAAATCAAGTGCCTGCTGAGAGCCACTTGTTATAATAATCTCATCGGTTGTAACTTCTACGCCTTGCTCGGCCATTAAACGCTGTGCTACTTCACGCATGTCTTTTTGCCCGTCGCTAGAGCTATATTGAAGCGCACTCTCGCCCCGCTCTATAATGCCTTCTTTTACCACTTCTGCAAGCTCTTTTATGGGAAGCGAAGAAATGTTGGGGCTGCCTCCCGAAAGCGCAATCACTCCAGGCTGCGAAATAGCTGCAAATAAATCCCTTACCGCGCTTCTTCGCATTTTAGACATGCGCGCCGCATAGGTTTTGTCCCAGAGATCAAACTGCAGCTCACGCGGGGAGTGAGAATCAAAATGAGCCTCTGTATTTGTTGTTGGCGAAGTAGTCATTTTTCTATTGTAACGTAATAACTTACAATAGGTTAAGAATAGAGAAACGAGGAGATATGACAACAGCTTTAAAAAC
>CANBCO010000125.1 GCA_947367165.1 uncultured Coriobacteriaceae bacterium | reverse complement strand
ATATAAGTATAATCATATCGACAACAGATGGAGCGTAGATGAAAAAATTTGGTCTCATATTTCTTTTTTTAGTGCTTGCATGTTTAAGTTTTGCTCTTGCATACTTTAGTTACATATATGCACTGGGCGTTTTTGAGATATGCCTTCTTTTAGCGGCAGGCTTTGCTTTTGGCATAGCCTCTCTTTTTTTTCTGGGTTACACCATTGGAAAAACCTACCTGGAACATCCCCAGAACACCCAAGACTTTTCGCATGAAGTTCTTCGCAGAAAGCGTGCTGCTATAGTCTGCATCCTCATTGGCATAATCTGTTTTATTATTGCTTTTTGTTCTCAAACCCAAGCCATTGTATCTTTGATTGGTTTTGTCATTACCCAGTAAGTTTGCTACCATAGAAGAGCAGCAAATAAGGAGAAGCTAGATAACGTGAGATTTCTTGAAAAAAAGCTACATGCACAAGATCCAAACGCTCCTTTGGGAACGGCTAATAATCCCTCACATCGCATTTTTACCATTGCAAACGGGATTACTCTTGCGCGCATAGCGCTCACGCTCCTTTTTCTTGTCTTATTTTGCCTCCGAGAAAACCGCATACTCTGTCTTGTAATCTATGCAGCTTCTGCCATAACAGACTTTTTAGACGGCTATATTGCCCGAGCAACCCAGACAGTCAGTTGGTTTGGAAAACTCTTAGATCCACTTGTAGATCGCTTTCTTATTTTTTCTGGAGTTATTGGCCTTTGCGTAGTAGGAGAGCTGCCTCTCTGGATTCCGTGCTTACTCATTGGCCGCGATGCGCTCCTGGGTCTTGGCATGCTCGTTATAAAACATATAAAACATCGCCCAATTGATGTGCTATTTATTGGAAAAGTAACTACTGCGCTTCTTATGTTTGGTTTTGCTTGGATGCTTTTGGGCTGGCCTGTCATAGAAGGAATATCCCTTATACATCTTTCCTGGCTTCCAGGCCTTTCTTCTGAACCTGCCTGTATGGGAATATTCTTAGTCTATGCGGGGGTAATTTGTTCGCTTATTACGTTTATTCTCTACATCATAGAAGGAGCTTTGGCATTTTTTGAATCAAACAAGGCAGGCAAATGAGTAAAAGCAGAAGCCTCTTACATAAAGTTGTTTGTGTATTAGTATGTGTTGTGCTTGGTGCAGCAACACTTCCATTACCTGTGTATGCTGACGATTCTTCAGACGCTGCCCCGCTTACTCTCGAATCTCCCTCTTACTACCTTATGGACCTAGACGGCACAGAACTTGCAGCTTATAACGCAGATACTCCCATGGCACCAGCTTCTATTACAAAAATCATGACCGCCATGGTAGTTTTAGATTCAGATCTTGCTTTTGACCAAGAAGTTACCGTGCCACCTATGCCAGAAGACTGGCAAAATGCACAAGAAGCTGGTCTTGCTGCAGGTTCTACTGCACGAGTCAGTAACCTCTTTAAGCTCATGCTCATCTACTCTGCAAACGATGCAGCCTATACGTTAGCTACCGCAGTAAGTGGAACAGAAGAGCAATTTATTGACCTTATGAACGCAAAAGCGCAAGAGATTGGCATGAATAACACTCACTTTCTCTGCTCTAGCGGAATGGAACAAGATGGCCATTATTCCACAGCTCGCGATTTATGCACGATGGGAGCTTATGCACTTACAAACTATCCTTTAATTAAAGCAACCGTTCACCAACCCAGTGTGACCGTTCCACTTAATGGCGAAATGCTCACCTTTTATTCTACAGATGAGCTTTTGGGGACCTATCCATACGCACGGGGAATAAAAACAGGCGCCGCCACAAATGTCTACACGTTTTTAGGCGCTGCACAAAAAAATAACACCACATTAATTGATTGCGTCTTGGGATGTCCCACAAAAGAAGGTCGTTTCACAGATGCAAGGGCTCTTTTTGATTGGGCGTTTACAACGTGTTATAAAGATGTGACGTACGAGCAAAAAGGTGCGTTTCTCGGCTACCGCCCTTATGCCTTGCGATTTGGCTGGTACGTAAAGGCGTTTTATGCAAATAACGTTACTTTTACCATTCCAAATATCACCCCAGCCTCAGCTATTTCAAACCGGGTTATTCCTGCTTCTTCAAAGCTTTTTCCGCACAAATTCTATCCATACGGCTCTATCTGGACAGAAGACGCCCACATTCTGTGCACAGAAAAAATCCAGACCGGCCAAGAACTTTTCAAAAAAGAACCAAGAAACTATCTCATTCCAACCATATTGCAGCCCTAACATAAGGAGAAACCATGTATGCCATCTCAACTAAGCAAGCTCCGCAGCCAAAAGGTGCGTATTCGCAAGGCTCTAGCGCAGGGCGGCTTATCTGTGTAAGTGCTCAAGAGCCCCTCGACCCCATCTCGGGAGAGCTCATAAAAGGCTCGGTAGCTCTTAAAACGCTCAGATGCTTGCGCAATGTAGACGCCGTATTAGAAGCAGCTGGTTTGGGTCTTCACGACATCTCAAAAATGACGGTATACCTTACAAACATAAACGATCTTTCTCAAGTTGATGCCGTTATTGCCGAGAAAATCCAGCGTCCGTATCCCGCATGCACCTCAGTTGAAGTACGTGCTCTTCCAAAGGGAGGGACAATTGCAATTGAAGCTTTGGCTATTAAGT
>CANBCO010000124.1 GCA_947367165.1 uncultured Coriobacteriaceae bacterium | reverse complement strand
ATCTTTTGCGCCTTTAGCTCATCATAATCAACATGGACGGGCATTCTTACAGAAGACATAAAAGGTACAAGCGGAATGGTCTCGACCTCTTGTTTTTTGAGTAGGTGTGGCGCTAGTTTTTTAAGTACGAAAAAAGTACAGACGGTAGGTACAAAAGCATCGGGGAGCCCCAAAATAAAAGCAAGTGCTTGATTATCGCGTGCTATGGGGGATGCATAAGGAATAATGCTTACTAGGATGCAAAAAAGAATGATTGCTAAAAGAATAGAGGAGATAAGTCCGCGATATTTGATTTTAATCCTATAAATACAAAATGCTACAGGTGTACCAACGAGAAAAATAAGGTACTGTAGCCCTGTTATAGGGGTAAACCAAACAGGGAAGGAAGAGGAGTATCCCAAAAGCCATTGGGAGGCGCATATGATCGAGAAAAGAATCCAAGAAAACAAAGTGAGCATTATTGCTGTAAAAAGAAGAGTTTTTGCAATAGTTTTACAGATAGAAAGGGTGTAAAGCTGCCTGTTTTTGCGTTCTGTTTCTTGCTCTTTTAGAGCGTGAGCTTTTTTGTCTTCTTCTAATTGTTCTTCATAAGCCTGGATGTCCTTTGCAAATTGTTTTTCATACACTTGTTTTTTTAAAATGTAAGCGTTGTGTATGTTGTTAATATGCTCTTTACATTGCATAAGGATCTGTTCTGCATTTTGTTGTATTGATTGCAGCTTTTGGGTAAAGGTTTCTTTTGATTCTTCATTTCTGCAATATTCGACTTGCTCTTTTTGGCCCAAGTATAAAATATAAAAGTATGAATTATTAAGGCTAAAGTTATCTGCTGCAAATTCTATTATTTCGTTATCTACTAATTTGTGCATGCGAGCTCCTTGTGTCAGATAACTTAAGTGTAGCAGGTATAAAGCATGAGCGCGAAGGCGTGTGAATCTAAAGGATACATTTTTGCCAAATGTTTCCAATCTTCACTCAAAATGAATGAAGATTGGAGAAAAAAGAACTGCTTCTTTGTGTTAGTGCACCCAGACTCCTGAATCGTTCACCCAGTAACCATCTATCCACATATTGCGAGCCATAACACCGTTGTTAAAGCAGTAAAACCATGCTTGCCAGTCTGCATCCCATATCCAGCCCTGACACATTTTGCCGTCCCAGAAAAAGCCGTACCACTCGTTATCAATCCAACTCCAGCATCCTTTTTGCATAACACCTGAGTCATCGCAGTAATACCAAGCTTGCCAGTCTGCATCCCATAACCAGCCCTTGCACATCTTGCCATTCCACCAAAAACCATACCAAGCATCATTAAGCCACGCCCAGCAACCGGTTAACATCGCACCGGTTTCACCGCAGTAATACCAGCTATTCTCGGACGCATCCCAAAACCAAAGGTTAGTTTCTAGATTTCCGGCTTCATTAAAGTGATACCAGTGCTCTCCATCACTATCTACAATCCATTTCCATTCATTCCGAGGAAAGCTTCCATCTTTTTCTAGATACCACCAGTTGCCACTCTCGTCTTGTTGCCAACCAAAGCCATTCTTTGCAAAGGTGACTACTGCAGCAGGACAATCTGCAAGAACAGAGGCGCTAATGGCACCCGGTCCCCACTAAGGCTCTTCGCCCACATTGCTATAAGCAAACCAATCAGAGCCTTCTGGATAACTTGGGTTTTTGGCATTTGAAAGTGTTTTTGGAAGAGCCGCATAAGCAAGCGAGGGGGTATTTTTAAACATATTTCCTGTATTGGGACTTCCGTTAA
Organism: uncultured Coriobacteriaceae bacterium; assembly: GCA_947367165.1. GTDB lineage: Bacteria > Actinomycetota > Coriobacteriia > Coriobacteriales > Atopobiaceae > CANBCO01. The sequence goes on along the minus strand of CANBCO010000124.1, from coordinate 896 downwards.
ATCCAAAGTTTGCAATGTTTACGGAACGAAGCGAGGTATCGTTTGTAAACATGTCTTTTAGAGACGTAAGGCTTTCTGTTACAACAGAAGCCATGTTTACAATAACGAGATTTGGACAGTTAGTAAATGCCTCCGCAAAAGAGCGAAGAGTTTTCGCGTCGAACTGATCTGGGTTGCTCGGGAAATCTACCGTCTCTAAATGAGCAAAGCCACCACAAAGGGCTCCTAAACCAGAGCCTTTAAGCCCTGAGCCATTTTCAAAGACAACATGTTTTACATCAACAGGTCCAACGTGGTTCCATGCATCACATAAATCAGTTTCTTCAAACACACTTTTTACATAATAGGTTTGTGTATCGCTATCCCATACAAGAGAAGGAGCATCGTTAGAGATAGTGATGGGCTGCGTCGCGCTAAAGTTGGCAAACACTTCTTGCGTGAGCTCGCCAGGACCATAAAGCAAAGCATCTGTTTCGCTGTCATAAATACACCAATTGGAGCCCTTTGGGCACACATTTTCTTCTCCTTGATTGAAGCCACCGCACGTTATAATAGTCTGTAAACAAGGAGTATTTGAGAAAACTTCTGGATTAACAACAACGTTTTTTAAATTGAATTGCGAAAGGTCGAGTGTTTTTAACCGTGCACAACCAGCAAACATTTGATCAATTGAACTTGTAGTGGCATATTGATGTTCCCGTATGGCATCAGTTGGTAAAGTTGATAGGTCAAGACTTTCAAGTGCTTGACAATTTTGAAACATTTGTGAAGTAAAGGCAACTTTTGAAAAATCAAAATGTGAGAAATCAAGATTTTTTATAAAGTAATCATTTTCAAACATTCCAGACATATTTGTTACATTAGAGGTATCGAATTGCAGAAGAACACTATAATCT
>CANBCO010000123.1 GCA_947367165.1 uncultured Coriobacteriaceae bacterium | reverse complement strand
ATAAGAGTTTGCAGATGTTGCATATATCTCACAATCAAGCTCTAACGACAACGTATACACTACCCGCTGCCAATTTTTGATAGACTGAATCTCGTCGAGAAAAAGGTAATTTTTTGCATCTTTAACAGCAAGAGTTATTACATAGTTGTAAAGGTCGTGCTCCGTTTTTAATTCTGTCCCAGAAAGTCCAAGATGAACAGGTATATATGCACAATTTGGCTCCGCCACTTGCTTTAAATGAACTTCAATTAATTCTAGAAGCTTAGACTTCCCTGAACCTTTTACGCCAGTAATAAGCTTTACAGGATACTCTTCTCTAGAACTTAGCGCAGCATCGATATACGTATCCCTCTCGTACAGCATTCCATTCCTTTCGCACGCACGTTAAAAAAGTGTAACAGAGTAGCCGTGGTGCATCACCAAAAAAGCAGCGTTATCTTACAGTATCCAAGAAAACTTCTGCCTTAGCTCGGGTCCATGCCAAGATGCCTTATACTAGTAGCTAAAAGCCACATAAAAGCGAATCGCCCATGAGTATTGAACAAACTGTAGGAAACCTAATTTGCAAAACGGCCCCTGGGCATCCAGTAGCCGCGCGCCGAATGCTTGAGGCTGCCTTCTCGTATGTGGCCGCAAAGCGTCATTTCTTGTCGTCAAAAAACATGGCGCACGCGACAGAGATTTTTAACGGAGAAATTGCCCATCATCTGGTAAAAGGTCTTTCTAAGCCAGAAACCTCTGTCATGGTAAACATCTATTTTCCGTGCGAGCTACTCCACGCTTTTGGACTCACCGTCATGTTTCCTGAGGTTTTATCGGTTTATCTTGCCTGCACATTTTGCGCAACGTACTATATTGACGCCGCCGAGAAACGCGCTTATCCTTCCTCGCTTTGCTCATATCACAAAACCACGTTAGGAGCTGCTGAGGAAGGTCTTTTACGTCCGCCTCTTTGTGTGGCAAATACCACTCTAGCATGTGATGCAAATAACGTTACGTTTCGCTCACTCGCCGAGAAATTCTCTAAACCTCAGCTTGTCATTGATGTTCCTTACTCTCCTTCACAAGAAAACGTAGTATACGTTGCAAACCAACTTGAGGGCATTTTTTATGAACTGAAAAATTCCTATGGAGCTAACCAGCAAAAACTAAGTTTAGAAGAAGTTTGCCAAACGAGTTACGAAACGCTTCTTATGACTCGCCACTACCTTAACGCAAGAAAAGATTATCACCTCAAAACCTCACTCACCAGCGAACTCTGCTCTCTTATTTCTACGCATTGTATGGCGGGAACAAAAGCTGCTAAAACATACTTAGAGCGCATAACAAAAGAAGCGCGGCATGGGTTGCCACGCAAAAACTCAAAGCTCCCTCGCATTTTTTGGGTTCACACAATGCCTAATTGGCAGCTTGCCTATAAAACACTTTTTGACGATGCTTCCGTTGCTGAGCTTGTAGGAAACGACATGTTTTACGACACATACTCTGTTCTAGATGAGCTAGATCCAACAAAACCTTTTGAATACCTTGCAAAAAAGCTTGTGTACTCCAGCGTAAATGGAAGCTCAATAAGGCGAGCAGATACTGCAATTTCGCTAGCTAAAAGCTTACACGCTGATGCCATTATCTTGTTTGGCCAAGGAGGCTGTAAGCAAACACTTGGCATGACCCACATTCTTCAAGAAAAAGCACGCACGGCACATCTTCCCTTTTTAGAAATCGATGGCGATGGCTGTGACAATAGACAAGCTTGTGGGGGGCAAAGTTCCACTCGTTTAGAAGCATTTTTAGAGCAGGTGGGTTTCTCGAAAAAATCTAGTCATTAATTGCTATCGCTAAACCCGTGACCTGCACTATTCACGTTCATCGTCATAGTTTGAAAGCGGTTCTGCATATATTCGTCGTCATAGTGAACGGCGCAAAACTTCTGAATAGCCGTTGTTTGTGGAACGTTACTTTCGCGCAAATACCAGCAATCAATAGTGACGAGGGTAAACACGCCGTCAAAAATGTAAAGAAGCGCGCAGATTGTCGTGAGCGTATAGCGCCAACTCCAAGGAATCTTTTTTATGAAATAGAGCATGAGGGGAAGGAGGCGTTTAATCCAAACCACGCCGAGAAGACCCCAACAACACATGTAGAAAAAGTTTGTTCTCCCATCGATATTCAAAAACGTTCCCGAGTAATCCCAGGCAGTAATACCAAACGCAGTTTGCATAAACCAGCTGGTAAAGAACTCAAAAGAACCCCCAATTATCGCACTTCCCAAAAAAATCAAAAGGACGTTTTTGTTATGGAAACGATTTAGTGCAATCGTCATTAAAATGCCGCCAAACCCATAGATGGGAGAAAAAGGTCCCCATAGCATTCCGGCGCGGTCAATAAAATGCCAATCGTGAACTGCGCCGTAATAGATAGTTTCTACCACAAGTCCTATCACAGAACAGATTACAAAGACCCAAAAGAGATTAAAAAAGTCAAGCGTCACATATCCCTTTTTCACCTTTTTACCAGGAATAATAGTTTGCTCATCACTATCGCCATGAAGCATCTCGCGAAGCGTCTCTTGGCTTGTTTTTCTATTAGCACGCTCAAGTGCGAGCTCAGGGTCCCAATAACTGTGAAGCGAAATAAGCAGCACAGCTACAAGGCCATAACACACCAA
>CANBCO010000122.1 GCA_947367165.1 uncultured Coriobacteriaceae bacterium | reverse complement strand
CGTGAGTGCGGAAAAAGTATGTGCTTTTTGTGAACGATACTTGAGTTTTTGAAGCGTTGTTTTTAAGAAACTTGTGGGGTTTCTTGGCAAATGCTGCTTTGAGCAGGAAAAAGTGTAGAAAAATGACAGACCTAACAAGCTATGTGTTAGAAGCAGGGAGTAGCGTTAGATTCTGGAAACGACGCATAAAGGCAAGGTGTGCTATGATGCTTTTTAACCTTTCCTGCTTTGGGCGAACCTTCACGGCCCAAAGCCTAAAGCCCAAAGGAGGTGAGAACATGAAGGCTTATGAGATATTATATTTTGTGGATCCTGCCACGCCGGAGCAAGAGTGTGCTAAGGCGCTCGAGCGTATTCAAGACACTATCAAAAAAAGTGGTGGTGTGATTGATTCAGTTGATGAATGGGGAAAGAAAAAGCTTGCTTACGAAATTGACTCCATGACTGATGGCGAGTATACGCTGGTGAATTTCTCGGCTGAACCATCTGAGATTGCAGAGTTGGATCGTATCTGCCGCATTAGCGACATTGTAAAGCGGCACATGATTGTGCGTCGTCCAGAAGAACAGTAAGACGAACGCAGGACGTCGCACAACACACGTACGTCCAGAAAGGTAGTAAAGATGAGTATTAACAAAGTAATGTTGACGGGAAATTTGACGCGCGACCCGGAGCTAAAGTCGACATCGACCGGAACCGCCCTTTTGCGTATTGGCATTGCCGTAAATGATCGGCGATATAACGCAAAAGAGGATAAGTTTGAGGATTTGCCAAACTTTATTGAATGCGTTATGTTTGGCAAACGCGGCGAGTCCTTAGAGAAGTACCTTAAAAAAGGTGCTAAGGTGGCTATTGAAGGCAAGCTAAGGTGGAGCAGTTGGACGGCTAATGATGGGACAAAAAGGTCTAAGCTCGAAGTCATCATTGAAGACTTAGAGTTTTTGACGGCACGTCCTTTGGGGCAAGGACAGCCTTCTCAGGCTTTTGCTTCGCAGCCAAGCGGCTCGGTGCCCGCCTCTCCTCAAGATGTTCCGCAAACTCAGCCAGTAGCAGCAGTGCCTGTAGAAACTCCCGTGGCCGCAACGCCATCGCCTGTTTCATCAATGCCTGCAGCTGCACAACAGGTCTCGCCAACACCGTCTGTCTCTACTCCCGTAAATCCGTCTGTGCCGGTTGAAGCTCCTGTCTCGGAAGGAATAGAGGTTGAGACATATTCTGACTCAGAGATTTCTTCTGGTTCTGAAGACCAAGGAGACATATCAGCAGATGCGTATGGAGCAGACATTCCTTTTTAACCAAGACAATAGAAAGTGATGTGAGATGAAAAAGAAAACAAGGCAAAAGAAAAGCGATTACCCCCGCTTAGCCAAACAGAAACCTTGTGCTTTTTGCAAAGGTGATGTTGAGTTTATTGATTATAAAGACATCACCTTGCTGCAAAAGTACACTACTGACCGTGGAAAGATTAAGCCTCGTAGAGTTACGGGGACGTGCCGTCAGCATCAAAACGATGTGAGCAACGCTATTAAACGTGCTCGCATTATGGCGCTTCTTCCGTATCAAGTTACCGTGGTAAGCAATCGTGGCAGAAGACGTGGTTAGTATTTTTAAGTAACTAGCAAAGTATGTGCAATGACTGACAAAAACAACCAAAAGAACGAGCCAAAAGTTGAGTACAAAAAAGTTGAGGTAGTCGATGAGACGGCCAAGCCTTCTAAAGGTGGCTCTCAAGACAAGCGGCCTTCTGTAATGCCGTTTTCGCCGTATGTACAGAATGTGCTTTGGGCAGCAATTGGCGGCCTTTTTACCAATGTTCTTTCTGTGGTAGGCGTGGCAATGATGGCGTATGGCTTTTCTCGGACACTTGGGAAGTATAAAGAAGCAAAACGAAACGTCGGTGTGCTACTTAGTGCCTGTGCCGGGACAGCTACTCCGCTTCTCTTTGCCGCCCAGGCGCTTCAGGGTATTCAATTAAGCGTTTTAGCTCTGTTGTATATTGGTGTTGCGTGGATAATTGCGTACTGCATGCAGAGAAAACACGTGACCGTTACAGTTGATTATGCTGTTGCATTAGGAGGAAGCCTCTTTGCAGGACTCTGTCTTGCGGCATATCTGGCTATAACCAATCTTTCGCTTACTGCATTTGTAGGTAGTATTGCAGGCCCAGTTCAAGAAAGTCTTCAAGGCGGGCTTGCCTCTTACGGGCTTGACGTATCGTCTGGGGCGTATGGATCTGGCTTGATAACCTCGATGATTACGGTGGGGCTTCCTGCCATACTCTTTATCTATGTGGGAGTATGCGTGCTGGGGGCTCACTTTGGGGCTCGTATGGCAAAACCGTTTGTGCCGGGCAAAACATGGAACTTAGAGCAGTTTGACGCACCAACTTGGTCTATGATTGCTGTTATTGTTGCCATTCTTGCCTGCGTATTTGGCGGTTTTTGGATGCCTCTTTTTAGCGTTGGCATCTCTGCATTAGTAGCACTTCGTTTTATCTACTTAATGCAAGGAATTGCAGTTATTAGCTTTTGGTTTAGAAAGTATAGGCTGGGCTGTTTGTTACGCTTTGTTATTATCTTTTTAGCCATTGAGCTTGAAAGCGCGTTTTTTGTCCTTACAATTATTGGTATCATTGACTTTTTTGCAAACTTTAGAAAGTTGAATCGGG
>CANBCO010000121.1 GCA_947367165.1 uncultured Coriobacteriaceae bacterium | reverse complement strand
CGTTTAAACGCGTCGTAACAGAAGACTTTTGGACTGAATACTTAGGTCTTTAGGCCTAAACACGCTGCCGAGAAACCTCAAAGGACCCGAGTGGTTCACTACGCCCGGCATGGTGGAAAAGCGTTTTATGGATGCGCTTAAGCACTCTGAAAAGCTGGTTCCTATTGAAGAGCTTCGCGAGACTTGTGCCGAGCTTGGTGTAGATATTGATGACATTAACGAAGCGTACCTGGCTGAGGAGCCTTCTTTGGACATTAAAGAAAGCCTTGAGCTTAAGTTTTCCGATAACGGCTCCAAGTTTAAGCTGCATCCAAGTGATGGAAACCCAGTTGACGTGATAGATTCGTTTGGTTTTCGCTATCCCAAGTATCGGATTTTTGGAAAAGAGGTCCTTATTTGCGTGGATCCCAAAAATGCGCTTGCATCGATTAGAGCCAAGGATAAAGAGGCCTACAAGCGGCTTGTGAAGCGTCTTGAGGCCGATATGAAAACGTATCACCGCGAACGTGCGCGCTTAGACGCCGAGTACAGTGAAGCGTTTAAACGCGTCGTAACAGAAGACTTTTGGACTGAATACTTAGGTCTTTAGGCCTAAACACGCTGCCGAGAAACCCTCCAAGAATGTGTTGGTGCTTTTCTCGGCGAGATGAACATAAAAAAAAGCGAGCCCGTGTTGGACTCGCTTTTTTATGCGACCGGTTGATATCTGTTAAAAGATACCGATGACCGTTCCTAAAATGCCCACCGCAAACAAACCAAAGATGATAGCAATGGGGTTTACTTTCTTTTTAAGAAGCCACATGCAAAGGAATGTGAGCGCCAAAGGTAAAAGGCCAGGCAAAAGTTGATCGAGCACGCTTTGAAGCGTTGTAGTTTGCTCAAGACGCCAGACACCAGGATCAGACAGATTATGTATGGCTTCAGGATTTTGGACAATGGCGTAGCCGCTCTTTGAAATGTCCGAGAAAGCATTTAAGCTGTTTTGCAACACGTCTGGAGTAACGGTAGCGCCGTTTGCCACACCATTAATGGCATCAATTCCTGGTTGAAGCAAGGGGTAGACTTTATCGGTGGATCCCATGTCTGCTGGAGAGACGACAATAGTGCTCATATCGATGGAGGTCCAGCGAGGAATCAAAACGCCCATGATAAACATACCGAGAACGCTTGCTCCTGTAGTTACCCTCTGCAAGAGACCGCCGGCAAGGTCTTCGGTAATAGAGCCTCCAGCTTGATAGCCAAACTCTTGGGTGTACCAAAGAAATGCCATACGGATTATGTTCCAGATAACAAAGAACAAAATGGGGCCTAAGATGTTTCCTGTAAGTGCAAGTGAAGCTGCAAAGGCTCCAAGAACAGGACGGAGCGTTCCCCAAAAGATTGGGTCTCCTACGCCTGCAAGCGGTCCCATCATACCAATCTTTACGCCTTGGACAGCAGCGTCGTCAACAGGTGCTCCGTTTGCACGAGACTCCTCAAGCGAAAGCTCAACACCAAAAACTGGAGCAGCAAGATAAGGATGGGTGTTAAAGAACTCAAGATGCCGTTTTAAGAAAGCTGCCTGTTCATCTTTTTCCTTATACAATTTTTTCATTGCAGGAATAAGTGAATAACACCATCCCACGTTTTGCATACGCTCAAAATTAAAACAAGCCATAAGAAGCCACGTTCTAGACCAAACAACACGGCGATCATTCAAAGTGAGTTGAATCTTGTTTGTATTTTCTTTTGAATCGGCCATAGTAATCTTCTCCTTTCCTTCTACTCGTAGTCGTTTAAGATGTCATCAAGGGCGTCTGCGCCAGCAACTTCTGTGGCGCCTGATGCACCACCGCCTCCGCCGCCATTAAATTCTGGCGAAAGGTCAAGATAGACCAAAGCAAGGCAAACACCAATGATACCCATAGCGATAAGGCCAAGCTCAGAAATAGAAGCAAGAGCAAAACCAAGGAAGAAAAACGGCCACATCTTTGGAGTAGCCATCATATTCATAACCATGGCATATCCAACGACGACGATAAAGCCGCCTGCCGTAGAAAGACCGCTTGTAATCCACACAGGAATAGCCTCGAGCGCTGCCGTTACCGTCTCTGCAGGAATTGCCATAATAAGCCCTGCGGGAATTGCAATACGCAAACCTTGTAAACAGAGGGCAAAAATAGTCCAGGCCTCTATTGACTTGTAAGAGCCTCGCTCGGCTGCTGCGTCACACGCGTGTGAAAATACAACTGTTACCGTACGAACGAAGATGGTAAGCACCGTTCCGGCAACTGCCATCGGAATTGCTACTGCTACTGCTTCTTCTACGGACATAGATTGTTGAAAACAAACAAAAATGGCTGAAGCCACACCTGCTAGTGCAGCATCTGGTGCAACAGCAGCTCCAATATTCATCCAGCCTAGTGCAATAAGCTGTAACGTTCCTCCTAACATAATGCCTTCTACAGGATGTCCTGTCACGAGTCCAATAAGCGTACAACTCACAATTGGTTGGTGCGTTTGGAATTGATCAAGAACACCTCCCATACCTGCAATAAAAGCAATAATGAGGACTAAAACAACTTGTACAATACCCATGTTTTTCTCCTTTGTTCCTAAGGCATCATATGATTCTTTTTGATAAGCTCAAAAAGATCCTCGTCTGCCGATTGTGGAAGTTGCTTTGTGTCAAATGTCACGC
>CANBCO010000120.1 GCA_947367165.1 uncultured Coriobacteriaceae bacterium | reverse complement strand
CGTTTTAACCACCGTATTAAAATCGTATGAAAACCCCATCTTCTTCATGGTTTGAAGCGATTGTGCGATGTTTTTCTCGGTCCATATACCTGGCGAGGTATTATGCTTAATAGCCGCGTTTTCTGCAGGGAGCCCAAAGGCATCGAACCCAACTGGATGCAGTACGGCATAGCCTTGCATATGCGCAAAGCGAGCTGCAGCATCTCCTATAGAATAGTTGCGAGCATGCCCCATATGAATATCTCCGCTGGGATAGGCAAACATCTCAAGAATGTAGCGGTTCTTTTCTCGGGAGCTTTTTGGCGCAGAGGCAAACAAGTCGGCTTCTTGCCATGCTTGTTGCCATTTTTGTTCTATGCGAGAAAAATCATAGTCAGGAGCACTAAAGTCTCTGGTATTCATTGTTATTCCTTCTTTAACCAAAGTTGATATTTTGCTGTTGAACGTTTTCTCGTAACACTACATCGTGCGCACCGCCTTCTACTAACGACGTAGCAGAGACCAACGTAAGCTTAGCTTTTGCTTGAAACTCCTCAATAGAAAGGGCTCCGCAATTGCAAAACGTTGATTTTATTTTTTGAAGCGTGGTCTGTACGTTTTCTTCTAGCTTGCCAGCGTAAGGCACAAATGAGTCAACTCCTTCTGCAAACGTAAGCGAGCGCTTGTTCTCCCCCAAGTCATAGCGAGCCCAATTTCTCGCACGTTGAGAGCCTTCGCCCCAGTACTCTTTCATGTGTGTTCCATTTATAGTCACTCGCTCGCTTGGGCTTTCGTCAAAACGAGCAAAGTAGCGCCCGAGCATCAAAAAGTCCGCGCCCATAGCAAGAGCAAGTGTCATATGGTAGTCATACACTATTCCCCCATCCGAGCAAACCGGGATGTATATACCTGTTTCTTTACAATAGCTATCACGCGCTTTACAGACGTCAATAAGCGCGCTTGCTTGGCCCCGTCCAATGCCTTTTTGCTCACGGGTAATGCAGATAGAGCCGCCTCCAATGCCCACTTTGACAAAGTCTGCGCCGGCTTCAGCTAAGAAACGAAAGCCTTCTTTGTCCACAACGTTTCCGGCTCCCACTTTTACAGACTCACCATAGGTGTTGCGGATCCAAGAAAGCGTGTTGGCTTGCCACTCGCTAAAACCTTCAGAAGAATCGATACACAGCACATCCGCGCCGGCCTCTACTAGAAGTGGCACACGTTCGGCATAATCGCGCGTATTGATTCCAGCACCAACTTTGTAGCGTTTATCGGCGTCTAAGAGCTCATTGGGGTGAGATTTGTGTGCGTCATAATCTTTTCTAAAAACAAGCCCGCACAAATTGCCTGCATCATCTACTAATGGAAGCTGATTTAGTTTATGCTCCCATATGATGTCATTTGCCTCACTTAAGCTCGCTGTTTGAGGAGCGAGCACCAATTGTTCAATAGGGGTCATGAACTCGCGGACAGGCTTATCAAGAGAGTCCCGAGAAGGGCGATAATCTCGTGAGGTTACTATGCCTAACAAACGTCCGTGCGCTGTAGCGTTTTCTGTAACAGGCATTGTTGAGTGCCCCGTTTGCTTTTTAAGCTCAAGTACTTCCTGAAGCGTCATCTCGGGGCTTATGTTGGAGTCTGAAACTACAACGCCAGCTTTTTGATCTTTTACCTCACGCACCATATTGGCTTCCTCTTGAGGCGTTTGAGAGCCGTAGATAAAGCTAATACCTCCTTGTTGGGCAAGTGCACAGGCAAGTTTTGGACCTGAGACTGCTTGCATAATAGCACTCGTAAGTGGGATTCTTAGAGAAAGCTCTGGCTCTTCTCCCGTTTTGTGCTTAACCAAAGGCGTGGCGAGCGAGACGTTTTGTGGGCTACACTCTGCACTAGAATAGCCTGGCACTAAAAGGTACTCTGAAAAAGTATGGGACGTATCTTTAAAATAGTAAGCCACAGATTTCTCCTTTTAATTCTCTTTTTTCATCACTTGATCTACTGACATGGCAAATTCATGCTTGGTTGGCACCCATTCCACCTTTTTAAAGAGAGCCACAATTGTTATGGGAATGTAGCTCATCATAAAAATTGGAAAGGTAAAAATGTTACTTACTAAGCGCGCTTTGTTTTTAGTGTAAATCTTTTTGCGCTCAAACAGCGTGGTAATAAGGGCTAATAAGGCAAACATGCAATACATTGAAGTATACGTTATAAAAAGAGAGCCCACGCACATGCTAATTTCTGCACTCGTGGCAAAAAAGCCGTGCGATAAAAGCCCAATGGTAAGATACAGCGCATTTGCAAGCGTAGAAACAAGCGTTAAAATCATAGCCGGAGCAATGGTCATCAACAAGTCATAGCTTGCAAACCGTCTTTTCCTTATTCCTTTTATAAGATCGAGTCCGTAGGAGAAAAAGACTTCATAAAAGCCTTTGGTCCACCTTAAGCGCTGAATCCAACTGGCTTTAAAAGTCACAGGTTGCTCATCAAAAAACTCGCCTGGCGAATAACCAATCTGGATGCCATTTGCCGCACAAAATGTAGAGAGTTGAATGTCTTCTGTAAGCGTATGAAAATCCCAGCCATGCATGGCCCGAACAAGTTTATTAGAAATCATCCAGCCAGAACCTGAAATCGCACAGCTTGTGTGTGTAAGCATACGCGCGTTATTTAAAAAGCGTGCTTCTCTTAAAAACCACGTAGTATAGGCT
>CANBCO010000119.1 GCA_947367165.1 uncultured Coriobacteriaceae bacterium | reverse complement strand
GTTAAGAATTGGTCATTTTTTGTATATCTACCTTGTAAAACATGCCTAAAAGAGACACACTTTTTGTCCTATAACCCCTTTTCTTTAAAAATGAAATGGGAAAGCGGGCGGTTTAGCATGCTTGAACCAACCCCGCTTGCGCAGAAATAAATCGCGTAGTGTCACATCTGTTTTTTTGGAGGGTTTCTGTGCTACTGTATGCACACGACCGGGTTCGTCACAAAAAAAGCCCGGACGCGTCAAGGCGCATCCGGGCACATAGAAGCAACAGGTAAGAGCGTTTGCTTACTGAGCGCGCTCCATAGCCTCTTCGTAGTACTTGGTGCCTTCAAAGATAGGCTTGGTGTAAGGATTGTGATGTTGTTTGACGGAACGATAAATAACCACGCCAATAACCACAATGTTAATTACAAGTGCTGCTACTGACCAAATAATCTGCCAGGTATTATCTCCTACTGTCGCAGGCGCCACAGTGCCCATCGCATTAAATCCTTCTGGATACACTGCAGGGTTCACAGCTGCTGGGCCTACGTTAATGAGAAGCGGGAACATCTGTGCAAACATACACCAAAGCGCGAGCGTAAATGCGCGGTTTTGAATCCAGCCACCTTTGTTCCAAAGAAGTGCTGCCACCGTAGGCGCCAAAAGAAGTGCCACGCCGCAGTACCACGAATGGTTGGGCAAGTTGAGATAAGTGTAGGTAAAGTTCCATACGTCGTAGGCAACGATGTACCAGATGGTCATATCGGGCCAAAGCATGTCGTCTTCATTTTTGCTGGAGTAAATGCAGAACCAGCCGGTCATACAGAAAATGTTGATCAAGCCGGCGATACCATTAAACCAGTTCCACCAGCCACCATAGAGCCAAACGCCCTCGGACGAGCGCCACCAGCCACCGTGAAGTGCGCTTTCAAAGTCACTCACCACAGCAATCAAAATGTTAATGGCAACAATAACAAACGGGAAGCATTTAAACCAATGCGTTTTGCCAATACCCCAACGGTATTTTAGCAGCATAAAGCCAATACAGCCTGCCGTTGCCGCATAGAGCTTGGCGTAATGAAACCAGCTGTTTTGATAGAGATACGTTTGATTGGTAAGCGCCCAATCCATCCCCATTGCCGCACAGACATACAGCGCAATAAAGAAGACAGAAAGTGCTCCTGGAATCACAAGAAAACAAATGATTCCTCCAATCTTGCTTCTTCTAGCAAATTCGTTGGCCAATATAAGGCCACAAAATGCCAACAACAGCCCTAAGAGCTGCCAGCCCAAATCTGGACCACCAAGTTGAAACATATATCAACCTCCTCGTGTATTCGCCTGGCGCATAGCTTATGAGCGCCACATATGAGGATAGCACTCTTTCAAAAGAAATAAACCCGAGAAAACAATTTGGTAGCTTGGCTGTTAGTCAGTACGTATTTCTTGTACAGCAACTTCGTTTCCTGAAAGCAGCCACGTTTCTTGAGAACCACAGTTAGGACACGTTTTTCCGTGCGCTATCGTATCGTAGTCGCGTCCACAGGCCTCACAGTGTGTACGCGCAGGTATCTCTTCTACGGTTAACTCGCAGTCTTTAAAAAGTGGCTCTTTTTTACAAGCCCACTGCCAGCAATCTGTAAGATAGCTTGGCACCACGCCGCTCACTTCGCCCAGCTCAAGTACTACTTCTTGCACGTGCGCAACGTTGTTTTCTTGAGCAACGTCACGCACGATATCCTGTATGTGAAAGACAATGCCTAACTCATGCATTTTTGGCAGCTTTTTTGGCGCGTTTCTCGGCTTTTTTAACTTTGATTTGACGTTTAATCATATACGGCAAAATCGCTTTTAACTTATCTTCGCTTTTTCGCATAATGGAGCATTCTGGGCGTTCGCGCTTAAGGTGAATAGCATCAAAATTGCAGCGTGTGGTGCATAATCCGCAGCCAATACACTTGTTTTCATCCACAATGGCAGCCCCGCATCCCAAGCACCGTGCTGTCTCGGTTTTCACTTGTTCAGCCGTAAAAATCGCCTTGGCTTCAGCAAAGCTACGTTTCCACTCGTCTTTATTTTCAATCTCTGCAATTTGGCGTTTTGCAGTATCGTAGCTGCCTATACGAATGTTGTCTTTGTCAAGCTCCTTAAAGTAACGGGCGTCTCTACCAATAGTAAGCGACGCGTTTGGCTGCACAAAACGATGAAGCGAAGTAGCAGCTTCTTTACCTTGTGCGATAGCATCAATAGCAAAGCGAGGACCAGTTAAAATGTCGCCTCCCACAAAGATGTCGCTTTGGTCAGTTTGGTACGTTTTAGTATCTGCAATCACATAGCCTTGCGGGGTAAGTTCAATCTCTTCTTGCTCAATGAGGTCTTTCCACTCTGCCGTTTGTCCAATAGAAAACACAACCGTTGAGCAAGGTACAGAGATGGTTTCTGACTCGTCATAAGTGGGGGCGAAATGCCCTTCTTCATCATAAATTGAGGTGCAGCGTTTAAACTCGATGCCAGCTACATGGCCGTTTTCCTCTATCACGCGCAAAGGCCCCCACTCGTTAGAAATGGTAATGCCTTCTGCTTCTGCTTCTGTAATTTCTTCTGGTGAGGCAAGCATAGCGTCCGTTGGCTCCAAGCAGTACATAGAAACGTGAGACGCACCTAAACGGACAGCCGTTCTGGCGGCGTCTATAGCGACGTTACCTCCCCCTACTACCACGCAATC
>CANBCO010000118.1 GCA_947367165.1 uncultured Coriobacteriaceae bacterium | reverse complement strand
TCAATCGTCTCTAATACCATGAGCTTCCTTTGTTCTTTGCAACAATTGCATCTTCTATTATAAGGTTCGCGCGCTGTTTCTGCGCTACACTTATAAGGTGAAAAAAAGGAGCGACATGGACATTAAAAAACTTGTTTCGCAATTTGTTAAGTTTGGCCTTGTGGGCGTGATTGCATTTGGAATTGACTATGGCATTATGGTGGCACTCGTAGAGCTGGTGCAGATGAATCCCGTGGTTGCTTCGGCTATTTCTTTCACTGTTTCTGTGGTGTTTAACTACTACGCCTCGATGCGCTACGTCTTTACTCACCGAGAAGACATGAGCAAAACCAAGGAGTTTATCATTTTTGTCATTTTGAGTGTGATTGGCTTGGGAATAAATACGGTGCTTATGTACGTAGGAGTTGACCTGCTTGTTATTAGCTATCTTTTAGTGAAGCTCTTTGCCACTGCTGTGGTGCTGGTTTGGAATTTTGTGTCACGTAAAATATGGCTTGATGCACCCGATGCTGGTTACGAACTTCCCGAGTAGCCCTTTTAAGTTTCCGAGAAAACCGCTTCCAACGTGGCTTGATGCTTCCAATGCCGGCTTTGAACTTTCTCGACCCCACCTTAGCCCAGAAAGCCGCTTCCCTTGGCTCTCCCTTGCCTCCCTGGCCTCACCTTGCCCCACAAAGCTGCTGCAGAAGATGGTGGGTTTCTCGGAGACAATAAGAGGCGCCAGAGCATCTTAGCGTATAATCAAAAAAAGAAACCGCAAAAAAGGAGCTCGATATGAGAAACTTGGACAAATACAAAGGGGTTATTCCGGCGTTTTATGCGTGTTATGACGATGAGGGCGAGATTAGTCCAGAGCGCGTACGGGCACTCACAGCCTACTTTGTGCAAAAAGGCGTGAAAGGTGTGTATGTAAACGGGTCTTCGGGCGAGTGTATCTATCAAAGCGTGCAGGACAAAAAGACGGTGCTAGAAAACGTTATGGCCGAGGCACAAGGCAAGTTGACTGTGATTGCTCACGTTGCTTGTAATAATACAAAAGATTCTCAAGAGCTCGCAGCACATGCAGAAAGTTTGGGCGTTGATGCCATTGCTGCTATTCCGCCCATTTATTTTAGGCTGCCAGAGTATGCCATTGCAGCTTACTGGAATGATATCAGTGCCGCTGCTCCAAATACCGATTTTGTTATCTATAATATTCCGCAGCTAGCAGGAACGGCGCTCACGCTGCCACTTTTTAAAGAGATGCGCAATAATCCTCGGGTCATTGGAGTAAAAAATTCCTCGATGCCGGTGCAAGACATTCAAATGTTTGTGCAAGAGGCAGGCGATGACTATATTGTTTTTAACGGGCCCGACGAGCAGTTTATAAGCGGCCTAGTTATTGGTGCGCAAGGAGGCATTGGCGGAACGTACGGAGCTATGCCCGAGCTTTACTTAAAGCTCTATGAACTGGTTCAGCAAAATGATATGAAAAGAGCGTGTGAGCTCCAGCATGCAGTTGATGCCATTATATATACGTTATGCTCCGGACATGGAAATATGTATGCAGTCATTAAAGCTGTGTTACAGCGCAATGAAGGACTTAAGCTGGGAGGGGTAAGAAAGCCGCTTCCTGCATGTATTGCGTCCGATAAACCCATTATTGAAAAAGCTGCAGCTCTTATCCAAGAAACCAAAGAGAAGTTTTTGTAAGAGCCTTGAGCGTGCGTTTGAGTAGGAGTGAAAAGCTATGGAAAAAGGTTTTACCATAATCGACCTCATCATTTTAATAGTGTATTTGGTAGCGGTTCTTTTTGCAGGTCTTCACTTTGCAAAAAAAGATATGAAAGGAAAGGAGTTTTTTAAAGGAGACGGAACGGTTCCGTGGTGGGTAACTTCAGTTTCTATCTTTGCAACGCTATTAAGCCCCATCTCTTTTCTTTCGCTTGCCGGAAACTCTTATTCAGACACATGGATTTTGTGGTTTGCGCAGCTGGGCATCCTTCTTGCAGTGCCTTTAACCATCAAGTTTTTCTTGCCCATCTATTCTAAGCTTGGTATAGACACCGCTTACCATTACTTAGAATTGCGTTTTGGCTCAAAAGCTTTGCGCATACTGGGCGCCATCATGTTTATAATTTACCAAATTGGACGCATGTCCATCATCATGTATCTTCCTTGCATGGTACTGGGCGCTCTTACTGGCATCAATACTAACTTGCTCATTTTGCTTATGGGCGTTATCGCTATCATTTATGCCTTTACAGGCGGTCTTAAGTCGGTGCTTTGGACAGATTTTATACAAGGGACGCTTCTTCTTGTTGGCGTGACGTTTTCGCTTATCTTTTTAACGATAAATATAGAAGGCGGCATGGGGTCGATCTTCTCGGCTTTTGTAACCGAGCACAAATTTTTAGCTGCCGACCAGCCCCTTTTTGATATTAACATCTTAAAAGACAGCGTGTTTCTTATTGTGATAGGGGCGGGCTTTAACACGATGGCGTCTTACGTATCGAGCCAAGATATTGTGCAGCGCTTTACAACCACCCGAGATGCCAAAAAGCTTAACAAAATGATGTTTTCTAACGGCGCTCTTTCTATCTTTATCGCTACGGTCATCTATCTTATTGGTACGGGCCTTTTTGTCTTCTACCAACAGCATCCGCTGCCCGACGCCGCTCAGCATGACCAAATTTTTGCTTCCTATATCGCTTTTGAGCTCCCCATAGG
>CANBCO010000117.1 GCA_947367165.1 uncultured Coriobacteriaceae bacterium | reverse complement strand
ATAGGGACATAGTGCCAACAATGCACTAAGCCGAGAAACCCAGCCCTACTTTCCAAGTGCCGTTTTCACAAAATACGCAGCTCCAATCATTCCCGCATCATTACCAAGAACCGCCTGCTTAATTGGGGTATTTGTCGCAGCCTTCAACGCGTTTTCTGTGTAGGCTTTCTCTAGGTAAGGAATAAAATCTTCAAAACCAGCACTCATGCCGCCGCCAATTACATACACCTCTGGATCCATTGCCGCGCTAAGCTGAGCAAGTGCGCGCCCCAAATACTGCATAGCGCGCGTGATAGCGTTCTGCGCTGCACGGGAGCCTTTCTCGGCTGCTTCAAAAACAGATTTGGAATCCGATTCATTGTCTAGTGCAATTATCTCCTCGTGTAGCTCTTCTGCTTCTTGTTTATATAAGCTCACAAGCCCAGTTGCACTTGCATAGCGCTCTAGACAACCTCTTTTTCCGCATCCACAGAGCGGTGCGTCTTTTCCATATTCCATGGTGAGGTGGCCCACTTCGCCGCCAGCACCATGCGCGCCTACAACAAGCTTACCTGCCTGCACAACTCCTGCACCAACTCCCGTTCCAAGCGTAATAAAAATGAGGTCTTGAGCACCTTCTCCGGCACCTCTCCAGAGTTCTCCAAGCGCAGCTGCATTAGCATCGTTTACCAGCGCTACAGGAAACGCCTCAAGCTCGTTTTGAATTCGCGAAATAACCTCTAACATCGCAGAATCCACGTTTGGAAGCATAAGCAGTTCGCCTTCTGGAGAAACCGGTCCTGGCACCGCAAGTCCAACGCCCAAAATGTCAAGGTTTTTAATAAAGTACAAAATTTGGTTGGCCGTGAACTGGGAGTTTAGCGTTCTCGTAGAAAAGCTCGCGCGCCGCCTAATGTAGCCTTCGTCGTCTACCATACCCAGCTTTATGCTGGTTCCGCCAATGTCTACACTTAAAAACATATCCATTGCCTACACCTGCGCTTTTGCTAGTACCTGTTCTGCAAAATCTTGTAGTTTTGCCTCGCCTTTGTCTCCTTGTGTTCTTTCACGAACGCTCACCGTGTTTTGCTCGGCTTCTTTGTCACCAACTACAAGCATATACGGTACTTTTTGCTCTTGTGCCTTGGCTATCTTAGCGCGCATAGGTTCGTTTTGCGAAGCGATTTCTACGCGTCCGCCTACAGCGCGAAGTGTTTGGGCGACCTTCTCGGCATAGTCAAGATGACGATCTGCAATAGGAATAATCACGGCCTGGACTGGAGCAAGCCAGAGGGGAAGTGCCCCTGCGTAATGCTCTATCAAGATTCCTAAAAAGCGCTCTATCGAGCCAAAAATGGCACGGTGAAGCATCCAAGGACGAGCGGTGCCATTCTCGGGAGTGCGGTAAGTAATGTCAAAGCGCTCGGGCATGTTAAAGTCCACTTGAATAGTTGAACACTGCCACGTGCGTTTAAGCGAGTCTTGCACCTTGATGTCAATTTTTGGCCCGTAAAATGCCCCATCGCCTTCGTTAATTTCATAAGGGAGCTGCTGAGCTTCTAGGGCTTCTCGCAAAAAGCTCTCGGCCTGCTCCCACATCTCATCGCTACCAATAGAGTGCGCAGGGCGCGTTGAAATCTCTGCTGAATAGGTAAGCCCAAACGTGTTCATAATGTGGTTTACCAGATCCAAAATGGCAGTTACTTCGCTTACCACTTGGTCAGGGCGGCAAAACACGTGGGCATCATCTTGCGTAAAGCCGCGTGCTCTAAAAAGACCATGAACAGTGCCCGAGAGCTCGTGGCGATAGACCGTTCCAAACTCAAAGAGCCGAAGCGGCAAATCGCGATAACTCCTCAAGCGCATTTTATAAATAAGAACGTGTGCCGGACAGTTCATAGGCTTTACCCCAAACTCGCTTGCCCGCGGAGCATCCTCGCTGCCTTCGTTTACCTCAAAGAAGTACATGTTTTCTTTGTAAAAATCATAATGCCCGCTTGTTTTCCACACACCGCTTCTATAAATATGCGGTGTTATAACTTCTTCATATCCACGGGCAATAAGCTCTTTTCGTAGCCATTCTTGCATAGTTCTCACCACAGTAGCTCCGTGCGGCAAGAAAAGTGGCAATCCTGGTCCAACTTCTTCGCTCAGCTCAAACAGCCCTAGCTTGGGCCCTAAAACGCGGTGGTCACGCTTTTTAGCTTCTTCTTTAAGCGCAAGGTAGCTCTTAAGCTCCTTTTTACTAGGAAACGCATGGGCATAAATGCGCTGAAGCATCTTGTTGTTGGCATCTCCTCGCCAGTAGGCTCCAGCAATGCTTTCCAGCTTAAAGCCGTCTTTTGGAAGTTTTCCTGCGTTTGGCACATGTGGCCCCGAGCAAAGCTCCACATGCTCGCCATGATCATACAAACTAATCTCTTCTCCTTCTGGAATATCTTGGAGAAGCTCAGCTTTTAAAGGATCGTCCGCAAAAATATTTGCCGCCTCTTCTTTGGTTACAACACGGCGAACAAAGGGTTTATCGGCAGCAATTATCTCTTGCATCTTTTTAGTAATCTCTGGCAAATCTTCTGGACTAAGCTGGTGGTCCATGTCAAAGTCATAATAAAATCCATCTTCAATGGCAGGTCCTATGCCTAAATACGCAGGACCATGCAGCTCGCGTACCGCCTCTGCCATAACATGCGCCAGACTCTGTCTCTTATACACATCTCCGAGCCCACGAGACGTAGAGGAATCTCG
>CANBCO010000116.1 GCA_947367165.1 uncultured Coriobacteriaceae bacterium | reverse complement strand
CTCAAGCACCACGCATTCGTTAGGTGCGTTGGGCCATCTGCCTTCTACCAGTTTAAGCTCGTTTACGGCGGGTTTCTCGGAATCTTTAGAAAAGCTCCCTGGAAGCGTAGTGATTCTACAACCATAGCGCTCGGTATCAAATTGCACCACGGCGTCGCTTGAAATCTCGGGCATTGCTTGGGTGACGCCAGAAATGTCTTGCAATGCATCTACCTGGTTTTTTCCAATACCTGCCTCGCTTATGACTTCCAGGTTAAAAAGATGAGCGCTATCTGCGTATTCATCGGCCGCTTTTCGCATACCTATACCGCTCATCCTCAGTCCTGCAAAAAATCCGCAGCCAATACCCACAATAAGCATAAGGGCGATAAATCTTCCCGGAGAGCGCCGTAAAGAGCGTACCATTTCTTTAAGGTACGCAGTTTTCATTACCACTCCACCTTCTGGGCATTAAGCGGACGGTCGTTAAGCTCAATCTTTTCTGCGTGCCCATTTTTTACGTGAATGACCCGGTTGCCAATTTGGGTAAACGCGCTGTTGTGCGTCACAATCACCACCGTTTTATGAAACTTGGTACAAGACGTTTGAAGCAAAGACAAAATTTGCTTGCCTGTTTTGTAATCAAGTGCGCCTGTGGGCTCGTCGCACAACAGCAAGTCAGAATTTTTAGCAAGCGCGCGAGCAATGGCCACACGCTGCTGCTCGCCTCCTGAAAGCTGCGCCGGAAAGCTGTTTAGGCGCTCTTGTAAGTGCACATCTTGTAACGCGCGCGCCGCATCAAGCGGATTTTTACAGATTTGCGAAGAAAGCTCCACATTCTCTAGTGCCGTTAAGTTTTGAATCAAGTTGTAAAACTGAAATACAAAGCCAACTTCATTTCTTCTGTATAACGTAAGTTCCCGAGAAGACATATCAGAAACGCGTTGGTTGCCCACTTTGATAGTTCCTGACGTTACGGTATCCATTCCTCCCAGCAAGTTTAAAACCGTTGTTTTTCCTGCTCCAGAAGGACCTACAATAATAACTAGCTCGCCTTTTTCGATTGAAAAAGACATGTCTTTAATGGCGGCAACCTGTAAATCACCCATTTGGTACAGCTTGCTCACTTTATCAAAAGAAATAAAGCTCACACGTCCTCCTTGCTAAGGATAGCCTAAAGAACTATTGTACCATTATGTATAATATGTTTAATCTGTCCTTTGCGGTCAACGAGCACAACGTTTGCGCGTTTTCCAACTTCAAGAGAACCGTAGTCGCGCTCAATTCCAAGTATTGTAGCTGGAACAATGGTCGCAGCATCAATAGCAAGTGGTGCCGGAACGCCCATTTCAATCGCTCTTTTAGCCGCATCAAAAACGTTGTTGTTCCATGAGGTAAGCGCAATTCTTCCTTGAAAACGGGCAAAAGTGGCGACCACATCGCGCGCAGGTGCCGTCTTTTCACTCGCTACAAGCTCAAGCTTTACCTGCTCATTTTGAATAAGTGCATCAACTACGGAACGCTTCTCTTCGCTTGCAACAAATTGCTTGCTCCACGAGCGTGTCACAACAGAAGCACCTGCTTTAATGACTTTCTCGGCATTAGCAAACGAAGGCTCTACATCGGCTATGGCAAGCGCAGCTTCGCTTTTTACATGCTTAATATATGCCTCAACACCAGCTTTGTTTGGATTGAGCGTAATCACTTTAAAAAGTGCTTTAGACCCTTCTTCTAGTTCGCTAAACTCATGTGCATCATCTATTGCTAAATCTTCCCAGCTCTCCTCACTTGGCTTTGCAAGCTCGATATGCTGAAGCGGTTTGTCGAGCAAAAGTCCTACAACATCTGCGCAGTCTGGATGGCGAAAAGCTTCCTTTGAATTCCACTCAGCTACAACGCGGGCGACCTTCTCGGCATGCTCTTTTGGAAGGCGTGTAGTAGGAACAAACGCAACAATACCTTGGGAAAGCTGCTCTTTTGAAGCTTTATCAATTCCGTAGTTTTCTGCATGCCTTAAGGGGTTATCAAAAGAAACTCCATAGCGCATATTAACGGCTCCAGGAACGGCATAGAGGTCATAGGCATCAATTTCTTCTTGTGCGCCTTGAGCGTGCTCTACAATTCGGTCTTGTTCAATGTTAATCTCGGCTTCTTTAAAAGAACCATCACTTTGATAGACGTGTGCATGTATGATACGCATGAGTTCACCTTTCTTCGCTTCGCTTTATCAATGAGGTCTATACCCACTTTAGGGCGACCCTAGGCTTTTTTGCGAAGTTCACTCAGGTCGCTTGCGGCTAAAATGGTAGCCGCCAAAATGACTGCACAACAGATAATCTCGGTTAGCGTTGGAATGTGTCCTAGAAGAACAACACCAAACAACACTGACCACGCGGAGTAAGAAATGTTTCCAGCCATTGCGCGAGAGGCGCCAATTCTAGCAATTCCTTTGTAGTAGCAAAGGTATGATGCCGTTCCAAAAAGTGCAGCAAGAGAGATAACGGCGGTGTTTTGTGTGAGCACAAGCTTTGCGGCAAGACCGCTCATACCAAATAGTGGAAGCACTAAAACAAGATAAAGAAGAGCTGAAGTACTTTCTCTGATATGAAGAGCGGTTTCGTTTGTGATGGCGCTTTTTTTCATGCCATACGCTAAAAGTACCGCTTCGCTTCCCCAGCCAATAACACAAAGAAATGCTGCGATTATTCCTGGTAGTGCGCTTTGACCAAGCGAGTGCTCTGCGGTATCAAAG
>CANBCO010000115.1 GCA_947367165.1 uncultured Coriobacteriaceae bacterium | reverse complement strand
GATAGCCCATTGAAGCCAACTGCGCAGTCGCGCGTTGCACAATCACATCTTCGTCGCTAAACTTTCCAAATCCCGCACCCGGATCAAGCGCAATTCTATCGTGAGAAACGCCTGCTCTTAGCAGTGTGCGCGCCTGGTCGCCGAGAAACCCCATAATTCGTCTCATGATAGGGGCAGATTCTGGAAGCGGAAACCGCCTTGCGGGAAGGGCTTGTTCTGTCTGTGTCTCTTGCGCCTCTTCCCCTTCGAGCTCGGTGGGTGTCTCGGGAGCGGCATGACGCGGAATAGTATCGAGAAGCACAGATTTGCGATGCGGATTTTTGCTCACATTTTTGGAGTGCACAATGACGCAGCCGCAGTCTGATTCTTGTACAACAGAAACCATGCGCTCATCGGTAAAGCCATCCACGTCATTAATTATGTGAGCACCAAGCTTTAAACAAAGCTCTGCCACAGAGGCATGGTGCGTATCTACCGAGACGATAGCTCCTGCACTTAAAAGCTCCCTTATAACAGGGACAATACGATTCGCTTCCGTCTGCTCATCTACCGGGTCTGCCCCTGGACGCGTTGACTCTCCTCCCACATCCAAAATGTCTGCGCCTGCGTCGAGCAGCCCAAGACCGTACGCTATTGCCTCTTGGGGAGTGCTAAATTGGCCGCCATCCGAGAAAGAATCGGGCGTCACGTTTACAATCCCCATGATGCGAGGTTTATTCAAATTGAGTGCTCTATCCAAACAATGCCAGTTAAACGTGTTATCAGAAAGCATGGTTACCTCATTTTTTGTAGTTTGCATCTCATGTGCTTCGGTATAAAATAATACCTTAGATACTGGAGGAATGGATGCAAAAAAGAAAGCGCAGCAAAAAAAACGCATGTGCCCTTGTATTTGAGGGCGGAGGAATGCGGGCGTCTTTCTCGGCAGCATACAGTGAAGCTCTGTTAAAAGCCGGCCTTACCTTTCCTTTTGTGGCAGGTATTTCTGCCGGCTCAAGCCTTGCGCTAAATCACGTTTCCAAAGATTGGAAGCGCTCTATACGGCAGTTTGTTAAAACCTCCGGAGACGCTCGCTTTGGAGGCGTGTCGCACTTTCTTAGAGGTCACGGCTACTTTAATAGCGACTTTCTCTACGAAGGTAGCGTAGAAAGCGGCGTGGTTCCGTTTGACTGGCTTACCTTTTGTAGCAATCCTTCAGAAGTGGCAATTTCAGCTTTTGGGGCAATATCTGGAAAAACGTACGTCTGGCATAAAGCTGATATGCCCGATGCCTTGGCACTCATGAAACTCTGCCGCGCAAGCTCTACCATGCCCATTTTAATGAATCACATTACGCTTTTTGGTGAGCCACTTTATGACGGCGGCATAGGTTCCTACCTTGGACTTTCTTATAAAATGGCAGAAGATGCAGGTTATGAGCGTTTTATCTTAATCGCAACTCAGCCAAAAGGATACAGAAAAAAGCCGTTTTCACCTGCACTGTCGCGCCTTCTACGCATGCGATATCAGGCCTACCCACGTTTGTTAGATGCGCTTTTTTCTATGCCAGCTCGCTATAATCGCGCTGCCGAGAAACTCGAGCACTTAGAAAAAAGCGGCCAAGCTCTTGTAATACGTCCTGAGTTTATGAACGTACACTCCACAACGCTTGCTCACAAAAAACTTACCCTTATCTACCAGTTTGCACGTGCCCAGGCAGACCGTGATATTGAGCGCATTGCCGCTTTTCTCTAACATGAGTATACGCAAAACTGGGTATACTCTAGCAAACTAAGCAACGCAAGGAGGATACGTATGGCGACTTTTGCCTCGTGGAACGTAAATGGACTTCGATCCATTTTGAGAAAAAACTTTATGGATGTCTTTTGGGAGTTTGATGCCGATGTCTTTGGTATTCAAGAAATAAAATGCCAAGAAGGTCAAGTTGACCTGGAGCTTCCAGGCTACACGCAGACTTATAGCTACGCCGAGAAAAAAGGGTACGCGGGAACTGCAATTTTTTCTAAAGAAGAGCCTTTGAATGTGTTGCGCAAAACGGGACTTGCCGTAAGCGACGAAGAGGGCAGAATAGTCGCCTGCGAGTTTCAAAAATACTGGTTTGTTTCGGTCTATTCTCCAAACTCTCAGGCTGAGCTTGAACGCTTAGGGCTCAGAGAAGAGTGGGATGCTCACTTGCGAAAAACGTGTGATAGGTTAAGCAAAGAAAAACCAGTCATTTTATGTGGGGATTTAAATGTGGCGCACAATCCAATTGACTTAGCACGTCCAGAAAGCAATGAAGGTGCTGCAGGTTTTACCACAGTCGAGCGCGAAGACCTCACCAAGCTCTTACAATCTGGCTTTATAGATACGTACCGCTACTTGCATCCAGACACGCCCAATGCCTATACGTGGTGGAGCTATCGCGAGCGCGGACGTAGAAACAACATTGGTTGGCGTCTGGATTACTTTTTGGTAAGTGATGCGCTTAAAAAAGCCATACAAGCCTCTACCATTCACGCCAACATTATGGGGTCAGACCACTGCCCCATCACGCTTGACCTTGCACTGTAAGTGCTTGTTGCGCAAGATTTGCAAGGTATGAGCCCGGTATAACTTAGTCTTTATCGGGCTCTTTTAGTCGCTCGGAATCTTTCTTCTCTTCCTGCTTGATTTCAGCTGCTCCTGCTGCTGGCTCAACTTTGCCCTCTGCAGCTTTCTTTTCTAAAACTGCTTCTTCTGGATGCGCCTTTAGAT
>CANBCO010000114.1 GCA_947367165.1 uncultured Coriobacteriaceae bacterium | reverse complement strand
ATACGTTTCTTTACTGTACTTTTTTTCAAAAACAAAGAAGTGAGTAAAAAAGGTGTCAAAATTGTACAGAAAACGGGGTTGAAAATAAGCAAAAAACGGGGTCAAAATTGTACAGAAAACGGGGTCGCACGTATGCAAAAGGCGGGTTTCTCGGAGAAAAGGAAGAAAGAGTGCTAGATGAGGTCGAGGTAATCCCCATATCCTTGGGCTTCCATCTCTTCTTTTGGAATAAAGCGAAGCGCACTTCCATTGATACAATACCGTAAGCCCCCCAGGTCTTGAGGTCCATCATCAAATACGTGTCCCAAATGGCTATCGGCTTCAGCACTCCTTACTTCAATACGGGGGCGCGCTAACTGGTAGTCTTCCTTTTCTGTCAAAGCAGATTGCGCAATAGGAGCAGAAAACGAGGGCCAGCCACACCCTGAGTCAAACTTTGCTTGAGAAGTAAAGAGTGGCTCTCCAGAAACCACGTCTACGTAAAGTCCGGGACGCTTTTCGTCTGTAAGAGGGTGCGAAAAAGGAGCATCGGTTGCTGCCTCCTGCGTTACTTCATACACTTCTTTTCCAAGGTTCTCTTTTGTTTTATTAACTTCCTTGTGCTCGTGAGATCCAAACTCAAGCTTGTGGGCAGAAACAAAGCGTGTAGCTGCACCTAAGTCAACATGACAATAGCCGCCTGGGTTTTTTAGAAGGTAGTCTTGATGATAGTCTTCTGCAGGATAAAAATTCTGAAGCGGTTCTGCCTCTACTGCAAATGCGCGTCCTGCTTCATACATAGCATGACGAAGCACCTGTTCAACTGCTAATTTTTGCGTCTCATTTTTCCAATAGATTCCCGTTCTATACTGTGTGCCGCGATCATTTCCCTGTTGATTTTTGCTAAAAGGGTCAATGCTTTCAAGATACGCTTCACACAAAAGCACCGTTGAAATGATAGCAGGGTCATACGTCACACAAACGGCCTCGACGGCGCCTGTGTTTCCTGTACATACCTCTTGATAGCTGGGATTTTCTACGCGTGAGTTGGCATATCCTACCGTTGTTTGAAGCACTCCTGGAAGTTGCTTAATAAACGCTTCTGTTCCCCAAAAGCACCCTCCCGAAAGGCATATCTGTTCTTTCATGGCTACTTCTTTCGTTTGCTGGTAGCCTTTTTACCCCGTTTTGTACTCGTTTTTTTCTTGGAAGGGCAATTCATATTGACGCAAATGCGCCAAGGCCCACGTTCTGTTTCAAGCTCCACAATTGGTGCGCCACAATCTGAACACGTCTCGCCAGTGGCCTTAAGCTTTCCACGCTGGGGCAAAGGATAGCTTACTCCGCATTCATCATAGTTAGTACAACGAATAAAGCGTTTGCCAGTAGCTTCGCTTTTGTGCGCCACAAGCTCACCGTGGCGTCCTGCTTCCTCACACACTCGGCAGACACCTACCACCACATCCGGCTCTCTATTTGTCTCGCATTTTGGATTCACGCAGACCTCATACGCTTTTGCTCGAAAAGGCTTTACTAGCAAACGCGGGGCCCCACAAACAGGACATGGCTCGGGGAGTGCCTCGATCTTATCGGAAGTTTTGCCTGGTACTGGATAGGTTACGTCACACTCTGGCCAACCCATGCATCCAATAAAACGAGAGCGCGTCTTAGGAGAATTCTTTACCACAAGGTCGCGCCCGCATTTTGGACACGTTCCAACGCGCGCGTCGGCAGTAACAGCGTCTCCAATCTCTTCTCCTAGATTTTCAATTTTAGAAATAAGCGTATCGAGTGTTTCGCCAAGCACTTCTCGGCTTTTTCCTACCACGCCCGCCTCTGCTTCTTCGCCAGTTGCCACACGATCCATAGACTTATCAAGCTCAGCAGTCATCTTAGGCGTCGTGATAGTAGGAGCATATGCATCAAGAGCATCAATAATGGCAATTCCAAGCTGGCTAGGCTCAACCGGATTATTCTTGAGATACTTCACAGCGATTAAACGATCTATGATAGAAGCTCGTGTTGATTTAGTTCCAAGCCCACGTTTTTCCATCTCTTGAATAAGTTTTCCTTGGCTATAGCGAGGTGGTGGCTCGGTCTCTTTTGAAAGAAAATCTAGATGCGTTATAGAGACGCGTTCTCCTTTTTGAAGCGGCGGCAACTGCTCATCTTTTTTAAGGCCGTAGGGATAAGCCGCCCTAAAACCAGCTCGTGCAAGCACATCTCCTTCTGCCACAAAAGGTTGTCCTGAAATGTCCAACTCTACCTTGGTACTTTCAATCTCAGCTGGATCCATAAGCGTAGCTAAAAAGCGCCGTGCTACCAAATTGTACAGTTTCCATTGGCTACTATCGAGCTTTGCTGTATTTGCGGGAGCAGTTGGGTAAATAGGAGGATGATCTGTGCTTTGCTGCTTACCGCGAGTTGCATGAAGGTGGGGAGCCGCCAAAATCTGTTCGCAAACGTCTTTGTACTCGCCCACATTTTTAAGCATCTCAACTTGTGCGCGCAGATTAAGAGAAGCCGGATAAACCGTATTGTCAACACGCGGATACGAGATAAGTCCTGCCATATAAAGCGACTCTGCAATACGCATCGTGCGCCCCGGAGTAAGCCCAAGACTAGAAGCTGCAGCTTGAAGAGAGGTGGTGTTAAAAGGCGCAGGTGGTTGCTGGCGTCTGCTTTTTTTAGCAACGTCGACCACGTGTGCTTCGCGCGCGCCCTCAACAGCCGAGAAAACCGCATCTGCCTCTTGCCTATCAAAAATGCGAGCCTTGTGAAAGCTCACTTTAAAAACGTCG
>CANBCO010000113.1 GCA_947367165.1 uncultured Coriobacteriaceae bacterium | reverse complement strand
CGGTATCGTCTAGTTCCCAGCCTTCTTTGGTGTCTGGTGAGGGTTCAGGATCTGGAGGAGTGGATCCTGGAATAGGTGTCCATTTTGCATACAGAACGTGCTCATTAAGAAGAACAACGTCTCCTTTTTCAACCTTTATACCTTGCCCCTCCTCTTTGGTGTACCAGCCGGCTAAATCGTACCCCTCCTTTTCTGCATTAGGTAGGCTTTCATATGTCTTAATTCCACTTGCGTCTTGATAGGTGATGTATTCATCATCGTTTGTTGTTACGATTTCGCCACCCTGCGGGTCGTAATTTAACAGGGTTGTTACTTTGCCATTTTCGCCAAATTCAAGGTTAGTAGGTAAGGTTACTGTGCCGTTATTTTGTAATTCACCTTCAACTGTATATTTGGCATTATCCTTCCCGGTAAGTGCAACTGTTTTGCCCTCTTTAATTGAAAGGATTTGCCCATTGGACACAGTCAAATCAACAGGAATCTCAAGGTTTTTAGAAAGAACTACATTATCATGCATCTCACTTTCAGTCCATGACTCGGCAGTTGCTCTGCCGTCAGAATCAAATGCTGTTCCAACTCCGGTAAAAACTATACAGTTTTTAATATCGCTATTCTCGAAACCCTCAAGGGCAGGTATGGAGTCGCCTGCGCTGGCTGCCATTACAACTGCATTTCCGCTTATTTTGTTGCCGCTCACAGTTCCTTGTATGTCACCACCGCCGCCTATACCGGCTCCTTGGTAATTCCCAAGAAGTCCGCCGATTGCAGTTACCACGCCGCCTGTGATTTGGATATTGCTTACATTTCCGCCGTTTATTCCTCCACCAATTCCGGCTGCGCCGCCTCCTCCAATCGCCGTTACGTTGCCACCGGTAATTGTAATATCACTTGTGGTTATGCCAGTATCCAGCGCATCATATCCGTTGCCTATTCCGGCTGCACGAGTTCCTCCTTTTGCTATAATATTACCGCCGGTAAGTGTAATATTGCTTGTTGAATAGCCTGAACTATTACCAATTCCAGGGCACCCATCTCCTCCGGTTACATCCAGTTTCCCGGTTCCTTTAGATCCTTCTGGAACTCCAATGGTAAGATTCCCAGTTGTCAATTTCCATACACCGGGTCCCTCGCCCTTCACAGTTGGTTTCAAAATATTTTCAGTTCCATCCACAAGCAATATTTTCGCGTTATATGTAGAATCATAAGTGCCGACAGTTACCGGATATATATTATCCCCAGCTGTAACCGTAATATTTACACCTGCCAATTTAACAGTTGCTTCGCTTGTTATTTGGATGCAGTCTGTGGATTCTTCAGAATAATCTTTGTTTTTAACTTCAATCTCTGTGCTGCTTGATCTCGCATGTATTTTAAGTACTCCAACATTCTCGTTTATACGTTCATAATCATAGTCTTTATCTGTACCGTATTCACCGCCGGTTACATCAAGCGCACCGGTACTATCATCATTTGTCACCGCATCAAACACGTTTGAAGATACGGAAGAATAAGCTAGAACAAAATGAAATGGAAACAATAATAGTAGAAAAGCTATAGAAGAAAGCGAGAGAAAGAAGGTAGGTAATAAAAACTTTACCTTAGAAAGAGACCTGTGTGTGTTACACTACCTGGAGTTTTGCAAGTCACGATTATTCCTTTCTGCTTGTGTTTTGTTTGCTTACGTTCTTTAGTATGGCTGAAAGCTTAAAAACAATTGCTTGCAGTACAAAAGAAGAACATATAATCTTCAACAAACGCTCCCAATTGTTCAGTTTCTCAGTTCGATACCACCTACCTTACACATCGCCGCGGGCTTTGGCACGCATTTCCTCAAGCACTTCAATGTTGTGAATGATTTCATTTGCCGTTTCTTCCACAGCTTTTCCAGACGTGTTAATTACAACACAGCCAAGATGCCGCATGAGCTTGCGGGCTTCTTCTTGCTCGGCTACAACTTCTGCAGGCTCTGCATACTTATCGGCCAAACCTGTGGCACCATCTTTATCGAGCCTCCGCTCACGAATTGACACAAGCGTATCGGTGGTAGAAATAAGACCAAAAATGCGCGCTGGATCCACGTCCTCAAGCTCTGGAGGCGCCATAGTGTCAAGCGCAAGCGGCACGTTTGCCACTTTATAGCCGTTAAACGCAAGGTACATTGAAAGCGGCGTCTTTGATGTCCGAGAAACCCCAAGCAAAACGATGTCTGCAAGGGTTAAATCTTGCGGGTTTCTTCCGTCATCGTGCTCTACAAAAAACTCCATAGCCTCAATCCGCTTGAAATATCGCTCGTCAGCCGTATGATTAGAGCCTGGCTCCAGCTTGGGCTCTTTTCCCACCATAAAGGAAAGCATTGAGACGGCAGGCCCAATAATATCAATAGAAGGAATACCTCGGTTTTCCAGCTCTTCGCGCACTTCTCGGCGAAGCCTTGGGTTCACAATGGTGTAGAAAGCTGCTTGCGCATGACCCTCGCACTCAGGGGCCACTTTGTCCAGATGGCTTGTAAGCTCAGCAAGCGAGGTAAGCTTGGCAATCCGTATCATCTTGATGTCGCCAGGCTCATACTGCGACTCTGCGGCACTCACTACCCCTGTGGCAGTTCCTCCCAATGAGTCAGATATCACGTGAATAATTGCAGCATCGGGGGCATATGTAATTGTTTTTCCGTCGAATAAGTTATTTGGCATCGTTTTGTCCTTTTGCTAGCGCGTCAAAGTTACAAATCTGGTTAAAAAGATGCGTGAGCGAGTTTAAAAGCTTTAGATTTTGCTCTCGCACCTCAAGAT
>CANBCO010000112.1 GCA_947367165.1 uncultured Coriobacteriaceae bacterium | reverse complement strand
GCAAATATAAAAAGCCTCCAGAGGCAAAAAACCACGTAGCAAGCGTCAGGAACACATGGATACGATGTTGCCAAGGATGTGCATACGTTCTTGCATGCCTATGAGCGCGTGCTGTTACAGGCAAGCAAAGCCCTAAAGCAGTGCCCGCTATAAGCGGAAGCCACCATCCGTAATCGGTAAGCACAAAAACAATGGCAAGCAGCCGAGCGGCTTGAGAGGCGTTACTTTGCACCAAACAAGCGGCAAGAAAGATCCAGAAAAAAAGCGTCATGATTCCGTAAACAGCACTCGCAATTGACAGCCTAAATTTACGTGGAATGTAGAGATTAAACATGGTAGTTGTTACAATTCCTGCCACGCAAGGGACGCTAAACAAGAGTACATAATACGCAGCAGCCGAGAAGGCCAAGCTTCGTTCGTACGCACCCTCGTGGTAAACCCCTACAACGCCAGCTATCGAAGGAGTGAGAATAATAATCGCCAAGATAACAAAGGCCATCATCCACACTCCTGCCACCATGATGGGACGCTTGGGAAGCGGCTTAGCAAGCTCTTTTCTCTCTTGCTCGGTGGGCTTGTGGGCTTTTGTGTGTGACTTTATTTTCATAGTAGTAAGTGTAGCCGTTTAAGATCTATCCTGCTTGGAGTCTTTGTTGCCTCGCAATCTTTAAAGCTGCAGGAATGTATTGGTTTGTGTATGCTTATATCTACAACGTAAAAGGAGACCCTAATGATAGAGCGCTATTCTAGGCCAAAAATGGCAGACATCTTTTCTCTTCAACACAAATACGAACTCTGGCAAGAAATTGAACTTCTCGAAGCAGAGGCTTGTGCAAAACTGGGTCTTGGCGATATAACACCCGATGAAGCGGTCTGGATTAGAGAACATGCGCACTTTAACACAGAAGAAATTGATGAAATTGAATCTGTTACTAACCATGACGTTATCGCGTTTCTTACCAATTTGGGCTCCTATGTTGATGCTTTAGCTAAAGACGGCACCCATCCTTCACGGCATCTTCACTACGGAATGACCTCCACCGATTTAGGCGATACCGCGCTTGCCTGCCAGCTTTCTCAAGCCTGCGATGTACTTATAGAGGATTTTGTGAACCTAGGCGAGATTTGTAAGCGCCGTGCCTTAGAAGAACAAGACACCATTTGTGTAGGTAGAACTCACGGAATTCACGCAGAGCCTATGACGTTTGGGCTTAAATTTGGAAGCTGGGCGTTTGAATGTAAGCGAGACATTGATCGTTTGCGGCGCGCCAAAAAAGAGATTTCTGTTGGCGAAATCTCTGGTGCCGTTGGAACGTACAGTTCTCTTACTCCTGAAGTTGAGGCTTATATTTGCACGCATCTTGGGCTTTCACACGACGACATTTCTACACAAGTTATTTCTCGCGACCATCATGCCTATCTTGCAGGCGTTTTGGCAACATGCGCGGGAACGTGCGAGCGCATTGCAACAGAAATAAGAAACTTGCAAAAAACAGAAACTCTTGAAGCAGAAGAGCCTTTTAAAAAAGGGCAAAAGGGGTCGAGCGCTATGCCGCATAAAAGAAACCCTATTACCGCCGAGAAGATCTGCGGCCTTTCTCGTGTGGTAAAGGCAAATGCTCAAGTTGCCTTTGACAACATCGCTCTCTGGCACGAGCGAGATATCTCGCACTCTTCAAGTGAGCGTGTGGCGCTTGCAGATTCATTTATAGCCCTTGACCATATGCTTTGCTGCCTTACGCGAATAGTTGACGGGCTTGTGCTCTATCCAGAGCGAATGCGAGCAAATTTGGAAAGTACCCGAGGCCTCATTTATAGTTCTAAAGCGCTTCTTGCTTTAGTGGATGCAGGTCTTTCAAGAGAGGCTGCATATGAAGTTGTGCAGTCAAATGCCATGCAGGTTTGGGAAGACATACAACTTGCGCGTTCTGGCGAAAACCTAAAAGAGCGTTTATGTAATGACAAGAGGGTACCACTCAGCCGAGAAACCCTAGACCATATTTTTACTCCGGAGCCATTTTTGAAAAATCTTAATATTCATTTTGACCGCATTGCTAAGCTGCATTTTTAGTTTTATGCAGAAATTTTTAATGGACACCATCTGGGCGTTTTTAAATGTAGAGATTTTGTGAAGATTTGACAACCCCCTCTTTGGCTTGCAATCATAGAACTATAAGGAACTTTTTGACGTATCGATTTTAGGCCATGTCTTGTAGTTTCCTTGATACGGTAAATGGCAGTGACAGGTGCCTTCCATGGCATCTGTGTCTGCCGAGAAAACAAGGAGGTTCGAATGAACTACAACATGGCATGCAAGCGCTTTTCGCTCAGTATTTTCGCACTATGGGTTGCGATTTGCGGTTTTTTGCTTGTTTTTTGTGCACGCACAGCTCGTGCAGATGAACAGGGGAGCATTCAGTGGGATACCGGACTTACCAGCTGTGTCATTTCTGGCACGTTTGAAGGACAAGGTCTTAAAGAAGCTTTGAAGCCAGGATCTGCTACCCTTACCCGAATTGCTTTTTCGCCAGGAAGTGCTTTAACGGGAAATGCTTCTAGCCTGTTTTCTAATTGTCGTGTGCTCGAAGCCGTTTCGGGCTCCCCGGATACATCACGCGTCACAGATATGAGTTCAATGTTTGAAGGGCGCACTAAGCTTGATTCGGTAGAGTTGGCCGGCTATAGAACGGGGCAAGTAACATCTTTTTCAAAAATGTTTAAAAACTGTGTGGCTTTACAAACAGTAGATCTTGGCACTTTCACGCTAGATAGTGCCCCTTCGCTAGCCTCTATGTTTGAA
>CANBCO010000111.1 GCA_947367165.1 uncultured Coriobacteriaceae bacterium | reverse complement strand
ACGGTGGCAGTGGTGCTTTCTGCGCAGGCAACCGACAAAGGCGTCAACAAAGTGACGCCCATCCTCTTTGAGCGATTTCCAACGCCCAAGGATTTGGCAGAAGCCCCGCTCGAGGTCATAGAAGAGATAGTGCATCCGTTGGGGTTTTATCACAACAAGGCAAAAAACATTAAGGCGCTCGCACATGAGCTGGTAGCGCACTTTGACGCAGAGGTTCCGCGCGATTTTGACGCTTTACAAACGCTTCCCGGAGTAGGGAGGAAGACGGCAAATTGCGTGATGGCTGCTGCTTTTCATGAGGCGCACGGAATAGCAGTTGATACACATGTTTTTAGGATCGCCCATCGCCTCAAGCTGGCTCCTTCTTCTGCTAATTCACCCGAGAAGGTCGAACAAGTTCTCATGCAGCTTTACACTCCTGAACAGTGGTTAGATATCAATCATCAACTTGTATGGTTTGGCCGCAATTACTGTACTGCAAAAAACCCCAAATGTAAGACTTGCTTTTTGTGCGACCTCTGTCCCAGCGCTGTGCTTTAAAGTACGGCTCCGGCAAGTAGACTGTCCAGGGCGCCTGTGTCATCAACGCAGCTGCGCGACAATAAGCAACAATTTACACTAAGTTAGCCTCTCACGCAGTCTCTTACTTAGTCTCTCACTCCAAACGCATACACCGTCTTTTGCTCGTAGCTTTCTTGGGGAGTAAGCACCACGGATGGAAAGTTGGCGTGGTGAATCGCATCAGGAAACGCCTGCGTCTCCAAACAAAAAGCGCCCCGTCGACCATACTTCGCGCCGTTTTTACCCGCCGGTCCTGCAGGATCAATAGAATTGCCAGAATAAAACTGTACACCAGGCTGCGAAGACGTGCAGGTAAGCTCAATACCGGTTTTCTCACACCAGGCTCGGGCAATGAAATGGGTGGGTTTCTCGGACGCGAAGTCAGAAGCCCAATTGTGATCAAAACCGCCCGCCCATTGAATTTGCTCGCAGGCATCGTCTATACCATCGCCGATCCGCTTAGGCTTCCTAAAATCAAAAACGGTCCCCTCAACATTTCGCAGCTCACCAGTTGGAATAGAGCCAGAATCGGTAGGCGTAAAAGCCGACGCCGCAATTTCAAGCCACTGATCACTCACGTCTCCGCTATCATGTCCAGCGAGATTAAAGTAAGCATGATTAGTCAAATTACAAATCGTAGCCGCATCGGTGGAGGCGTGATATGAGATTGTAAGCGCATTTTCATCTAATAGCTGGTATGTAACTTGAACCGACAGATTTCCTGGGTAGTTTTCCTCTCCATCTTTACTTATCCGAGAAAACCTAACCCCGTCTTCCAGCATCGTTGCCTGCCACATATGCTTGTCAAAGCCAACGTTTCCGCCGTGCAAGTGATTTGCGGCGTCGTTTTGCGCCAGTTGGTATGTTTTGCCTGCAATTTCAGCCTGGGCACCGCCAATCCTGTTTGCGCACCTTCCAATGATGGCACCAAAATATGCGCCGCCCTTCTCGTAGCCGCTCACAGAGTCATAGCCAAGTACCACGTCAACAGGCTTTCCCGCGCGGTCAGGAACCTCAACCGAGACCAGCGTGGCGCCATAATCTGTAAGCGCAACAGTCATTTCGTGTTCATTTTGTAACGTAAAAAGCGTGGCTGGATCGCCGTTTTTGGTCTTTCCAAACGAGCTGGTCTTAACTGAAATCATATGCTCTCCTTTAGTATGCTGCTAGTAAGTATAGCTCAGGCGCTGGTCGCCGGGTTCGTGGGCGTGCTTTCTGCGTAGCAGCGTACACCTTTCGCGTCCTTTTTGCTAGCAGGCATTTTGAAGGCTCACAATGTGACCTTGTGTTACAGCTCTCTGGCCCGTTTTCGCACCGCTTTTGGGAGCTTACGATGTGGCCTTGGACAAAAGCTCCCCATCCCGTTTTCGCCACCAGTCACGTGTATTTCGGCCCCGCCGAGAAACCCCACTCAATCTGCCTGCAGGTTTTGAAACAGCCCTCCTCTCCTACGTTGACTCGTGGCGAAAAGTGACCAAATCTGTTTCAAGCCATGGCAGGTTATTCAACAATATAAGCCCGCCCGTTTTCGCCACCAGCTTTTGGAGGCTCACGATGTGACCTTGAGCAAAAGCTCCCCACTCCGTTTTCGCCACTAGTCACGTGAATTTCGCCCCCGCCGAGAAACCCCACTCAATCTACCTGCACATTTTAGCACGCCTCGCTTTTTCCACCTCGACTCGTGGCGAAAAGTGACCAAATCCTTAAATGCTCATTTTTTTGCGTATTAGTTGTGGCATGATAGGCATAGAGCAAAAGGAGCTTCATGAATAAGCAAAGCATAAACAAAAAAGTTGTGTGCGCCAAACATACTTCACTATTGCTGGGCGTTTCTCTAATGCTAGTGAGCGCAGTCGTCCTTCCAACAAGGTGGTGGGCTTTTGCTTATGTTTTCTTTCTTCCTATAGCAGCTGCATTATTGCTCCCCGTACTTATGCATCTTTTAGAGCCAGTAGAAAAGAAAGAGCTGTATCTTTTTAAAACTTTACATAAGCAAGAAGTAAAAAGGCTGAGCCGCTCCGTGCGTCATCTTAAGGCGGCTCGAGAGCAAAAGATCAAAAAGCTAGAAAAAAAGCGTTGGCAAAAAGAGGGGAGCGGCTTTTCTTATAACCTTGTAGAGGGAAAAGTGCGTATTAATGAGAAAACGTATTTGTTTTCAGATATTAAAGGAGGATACATTTCAAGACAAGAGAGCTCTGAGGTGATAAGGCAAAAGTATAAGTACTGTCTCTTATACACATCTCCGAGCCCACGAGACGTAGAGG
>CANBCO010000110.1 GCA_947367165.1 uncultured Coriobacteriaceae bacterium | reverse complement strand
AAATCATAGAAATAATGGAAGGAAGGAGGTGATTAAAAAGGGGAATTAGAGACACACTTTTTGTCCTATAACCCTAATTCGTTAAAATGCTCTAGCTCGTCAACTGAAACATCTATCATAGAATTCCAAAAAATCAAATACTTATTCCATTGGAAATTCTTGTAAAAATAATCTTTATCTTCTTTTAAAGGGTCATATATTTGATGGTTAGTTCTCATAAAGTTAACAATATATTCTTTACCATCATTACAAAAGGGACGCGTCCAGCTTTATCAATAAAAATGTCTTTGTATCCATTAACGATTGAATAGTAATTGTTTTGTATTAAAAAACGCTCAGCGTCCTTTTTATCATAAACAATCATTCCGCGTTGTATCAGTAAGTCTACTTGCTCTGTAACAGTTAAAAACGGTTTTTCTTGTTTAATCATAACTTTCCTTGTAAAACAAATAAGCCGTCGGAGCTAAAATTAGCCCAGGCGACTTAATCGGTTCGTGAAGTCTAAGGTTGACCGCACAAACAGTTTCACTGTACCATTATACTACCCAATTTCACATAATTTGTCAATGTCAAAAAACCGTTCTAAAAGAGCGGCTCATCGCCCGATTCTAGCAACCTTTAAGGTTGCTTAAACTATGTAGTTCGGTTCATCGGGTATACAGTGCTCGTTGCCTGTGTACTTGTTTTTTCATAAAGCATTGTAAAACACATTACATTAAAACTGGGTCGCAACTAACACTCTGACCATTTTCAGCTACCCAATAACCGTCTATCCAGCAATTTGAAACCATAACGCCAGTGTCATAGAAATAATACCAATGAGCCAACCTAATCTCATCATTAAAAGGATGCCAACCTTGATACATAACACCTGTGCTACCATTACAATAAAACCAGGCATTATAAGAATGATCCCAAATCCAGCCACGGCACATCTTTCCATTAGCCCAGAAACCATACCAGGCGTTATCTATCCAAGCCCAACAATTTGAAACCATAACGCCGTTGTCATAAAAATAGAACCAAAAAGCTTCTTTATCTTCAGGTATAGTAATGAGATGCCATCCTGTATACATGGCGCCTGGGTTATTGCCAGCAACCCAATCATTTAGAGAAGAATCCCATACCTTTCGTCCTGGATCCTCACAATAAAACCAAGCATTGTAATCATCATCCCAAATCCATCCAGTTCGATAGGTGCCATCAGAATTGAGGTAGTAGTAATGACCATCAATCCACTGCCAGCCAGCTTCTTGTGCTTCTGCTTGTTTGGGCGTAGCAAATAAAAGCGTGCTAAAACAAAGTGCAAGAACTACTCTTAATACATACTTCATGTTTACTTTTACATTTTTCATTTTTCGACCTTTCTGTCGGTTGTTGGAGCAAGTATAGCAAAAACTGTCACTTTTAACTACCTTAACCCACCGTCTAAACCAGTGAGACTGCGGTAGCCTTATTTCAAAAAATGAACGAGAGCGCCAATCATGCCTGCTTCATTTTGAAACGTGGCAAAGGTAAGACGGGTATGCTCATACATATATGGAACAAGGTACGTTTTGAGCGACGTGCGCAATTTGTCTTCTAGATAGTCTTTTTGGCTCATCACGCCGCCACCCAACACCACCACTTCTGGATTGAAGACATAGCAAATAATTGCGATGCCTTTTGAAAGATGCATGACCATTTTCTCTATTGCAGCTTTACAGATTGCATCGCCGTCTTTTGCGGCAGAAAAGACAGCTTTACCATCCCAACTTTTTGGCGCGTCGTGTTTTTCTCGGGCAACTTCTTCTACCAAAACACTTGTTGCCGCAAGCTCTTGAAATGCTCCTTGCCCCATGTGCATATAGCCCACTTCCCCTGCGCTATCGCTCGCCCCATGAAGGACCTGCCCGTTAAGTAAAAGTGCTCCTCCAATACCTGTACCAATGGTCAGCATCACCGCAGATTGTGCGCCTTTGGCTGCTTCAAATGTCGCTTCTGCCAAAGCGGCGCAATTGACGTCGTTTTCCACAGCGCAGGGAAGGTGACAGGCAGCTTCAATGTAATCTTTCACACACATACCTGCGTAGTTGGGAATGAGAGAGGCCGAATGAACGATAACCCCTTTTTGAGGATCTACCATTCCAGCAGTTGAAATGCAGATTCCGGATAACTTTGGTTTTTCTTCTAAATTATTTACAAGATTGCAAACGGTTTTTATAATGTTCAGACCGCCTTTTTTGCTTTGTGTGGGAAGCTCTTTTGACCAGATGAGCGTTGCATCTTCTTGAATGACACCATATTTGATGGTGGTGCCTCCAATATCAAACGTTGCAAAAAGGCGAGCTCTGGGTTTCTCGGGTGCCATATTAGTCCTTATAAATAGTGGTGGCGGGGGGTGGAAGCACTTTTTTCTTACTAATTTTTTGGCTGATAAAACTTGCAGGAATGCCTACGGCTAACGAAATGGCTATAGCAATAATGGAATAAGACCAGATCGAAACCGTCCCGGGAGCAGTAAAGTATTTAAGCCCAATCACCACACAAGCTGCGACGGCAAACGCGATAAAGGCGCCAAAGGTATTGCCCACTTTTGTAAATGCTCCCAGCACAAATATGCCAATAAGAATGCCCAGCACAAGGCCCATAAAGCCATTAAACCATTCGTATGCCGATTCAACACCTCCATTCGCAAGTATAATAGCTACCAAAATAGAGAAAAGCCCCACAAAAAGCGAGACGTACCTGCCAATTTTTGTCTGCTCTTTAAACGAGAGCTGCTTTTTTGAAAGTCTTGAATGAATATCTAACGTCCAGCTTGCAGCCACCGAATTGAGTCCGGTTGA
>CANBCO010000109.1 GCA_947367165.1 uncultured Coriobacteriaceae bacterium | reverse complement strand
GTTCTTTACAGTGGCAATCCAGCTCCTGCAGAGGAGTCAGTGCCAGCAGCAGATCCCAATACGGTGGTTTTGGGGATTGTCTCTAAGGGCGGAGAGCGCCTTGTTGGCACAGTGCACTTTAGGGAAAATGAGCAAGTTATCCCAGATTCAAGCACACGTTTGTATACCGAACAAGAACTTGCTCAGCTTGGTTTAACAGATGCTGAGCTTTGCATTGCTTGGAATGAGCCATTTGCGCGGTTGGGCTACCATTTCAATAATCCCGACTTGAACAATTATTTTCAAGCGCGTTCGTGGTATCACGATAAAGGGCTTTCAAATTCGACCTTATCGGGTAATGCGGCAACGAATAATACCAGATTGCAAAAGCTTGCAGATACTAACAGTTCAACCAGTGCCCTGTGGAAACAGTTGAGCAACACTGCTAGCTACTAGGTGTGATTGTCTTGCAGGGAAGACATTATCATAAAAAGGGCAAATCTCAAGCGCGTCCGCGGCTTATTCTTGTCGGTGCGCTTATTTTGCTGTGCATTTTTATTGTCATACTTTTGTGCTGTCTTCATTCTTGTAGTCAGTTAAACGATTTAGATTCTGCTACTGCCACTTTGCAAGAAACTGCACAAGAGCTAGATTCGCAGGAAGAAACAACTACCGGTACAAATAATCCAGAAGAGCAAGAATCACAGGGGGCTGCTTCGCAAGTGCAGACAATTGATGCCGCAGATGGTGGCTTGGATGCTGGAGACCTTAATTCATCTGTTCAGCCAGCACAGAGCCAATTGTTCTCTGCTATGCAACAGGCAAAAATTGCTGTTGAAGGTTTAGTTGTGGCGTATGGAACCAATGTAGCTGTGGTGGTAAAGCCCCTTGATGGGAGCGAAGGATTTTCTATAAATGGCAATGAACAGTTTGTTTCTGCTTCGATGATTAAGTTGCTTGTTTTAGTGCAGTATTTAGAAGAGGTTGATAGTGGGCAGCTTGACTCTAGGCAAACTTATACAAGGAATACGGCAGATGTAGTGGGCGGAACAGGCCAGATTCAAAATGATGCAGCGGGTACAACATATACGCTTGATACTTTGGCTCGCTACATGATTAAATATTCCGACAATACAGCAACTAACATCTTAATTGATAAGATGGGGATGAATACTATTCAATTACTTGCTGGTCGACTTGGTTTGACGAAAACCGCACTACAAAGAAAGATGATGCAAAGTTCATCTGGTAAAGAAAATTATACGAGTGCACAAGATATTGCCACGCTTTTATACGGCATTGTCAAGGGAGGATATGCCTCTAGTTCATTAACTGCTCGTGCTAAGGAATTTTTGTTGGAGCAAACAGATAACAATGGACTTGCCCAGGGTTTGCCAAGTGGGGTCTCATTTGCACATAAAACTGGTACTCTTGCTAGTGCGCGCCATGATGGGGGAGTGGTTTTTTCGGATAAACCCTACATTAACGGGGTTCTTACAAAGTCTTTGGGCGAAAACACTGCAAATACGCTGATGACTCAGATATCGAAAACTGTTTACCATGCTCTTGGGTGAGAAGGGCACCTATTGCAACAGTGGGAAGACCTCGTTTAGAAAATCTCACTCTTCTTCATCCCATTTAGAAGAAAGCGTGGCAATTCCGTTTTTATCCACTTCTGGTGTGTATGCCGCATGCACATACTTGTACTCAAAAAGGTTCCTTTTAGAAATCAAACTATGGCGTATTCGCCTTAAGGCATCCTAGTGAGCTAAAAGTCGGCGGATGCCCTCTAGGCTTGAAGCCTCTTCAAGAATATCGATAAGCTCTGGTGCTTGATAAAACGTACCAGTTTTGCGATTTCCATGCCGCTCGAGAATACCTCGTTCTACTGCTACTTCTAAAAGATTTTTAGTGCCTCGTTCACCTAACTCAAGCTTTTTAGAAACGTAGGGCATGGTGACAACAGGCTGCTCAATAAGGATAAAAGGAAGTTTATGAAGAGCAGCTCCTTTTCTCTGATTTGCTTTTTCTTTCCAACTTGCTAAAACAGCATCAATTGATTGTGCCAAAGTGCTGCCAAGTGCAGCCGCTAGCTCTAAGGCATCAAGTATCTGAGTAATTATGGGCACTATTTCTCCCTCATGATAAGCATCAAGAGCGTCTATGTAAGCATTGACGGTATGTAATAGGCCCGCCGATATAGGCAATGTTGTATACATAAGCACTTCATTTTCGCTTAATAATCGATGAAGAAGGGCTCGACCGGTTCGCCCATTGCCATCGGTAAAAGGATGAATTGTTTCAAATTGTGCGTGGAAGAGAGCCGTTTTTATGATAGGAGGAATATCTTGACGTTTGCTAAAGTCAAGCAAATCTTTCAAATATGGTTCAAGATGGTGTGCGGCTGGGGGAACAAAA
The DNA here is from genome assembly GCA_947367165.1 of uncultured Coriobacteriaceae bacterium. Classification (GTDB taxonomy): domain Bacteria; phylum Actinomycetota; class Coriobacteriia; order Coriobacteriales; family Atopobiaceae; genus CANBCO01. Next base: position 436 of record CANBCO010000109.1, on the reverse strand, counting down.
AGTGCTCCATGCGGACTATAAAACGTTCCACCAATCCAGACGGGTTCCGTCCGTAAGCCTTGCGAGGTTTTCTCGGAAAATAAAATATCATGAAGAGAACAGATTAGATCAATGCTTAAAAGTCCTTTTTGAGAAAGAGCCGCACGCATGGTTTGGACATTTGAGGCGATGAGTTTAGCGTTTTGAGCAACGTCATCTACTACATCAGCCAGTGCGACATTCCTTACGCTTGAAGTGAGATGTTCAATTTGCGAACTTGAAGAAGACTCGCTTCTTAGCATAAGTGCTGGCAGATTATAACCGCGGTTTTTTTGATCTTGGTCAAAGCGAGTCAGCGTGGCCCGAATCTCCTCACTTCGCTGTAAAAGAATAGGTGGTAAAGTTACATTTTCATTTGCAATAGAATGTAACACAGCAGATTGATAAGTGGACGTGA
>CANBCO010000108.1 GCA_947367165.1 uncultured Coriobacteriaceae bacterium | reverse complement strand
GCTATGGCCAGAGACGGTAAAGTGCTGCTCAAGCGAGGTTTTTTGCTGAAGCAAAATGTTGTAAATGCGCTCAGTATCGTCAAAAATGGTCTCTTCAAATATCTCAGCTGGAAGCTCTGCTAGCATGGCAATTTTTTCTTGCAACGCTGCGGCTTCTACTAGAAGCTTTGGGCTCGCATTGTGTGCAGGATTTGATATGTCTGCAAAGACTTCTGTTGAAAAGGCCAGTGTGCCAAGTTGAGCCGAAACTAACGTATCAAGCTCTTCTGCGGTGTGGTGGCGCGTATCTAATTTTCCAAGGAGTGCTACAAGAATGCCTACGTAGGGAAGCTCTTCAAAAGAGAGACGCTTTAAGTCAAAGCAGTACGTTGTATAGAGGATACCATGTGTCTTTACGTGGTAGTTTCTTGTGGGTAGGGCATGGTGGCACTCTTCTGTAATGGTAGGTTGGGCTGGCCCTTCAGTGATGTCTTCTAGAGAGAGCGCAGGAAGGGTGGCAAGTGCTTCTGGTGTATCTGGTGTGGTCTGGAGCTCCTGTAAATGCTTTTCAGCTTTGGCCACTTCTTCAAAGGAGGCTTCTTGTAAAAGCGCGGCTGTGACGCGGTCTTGGGCTTCTGCTAGACCTGCGGAGGGTTTCTCGGCTGTTTCAAGAGAAACGAGTGCTGTGTGGGGGTTTTCTAAAACGAGTTCGCTTAGCAACTTTTCAAAAATGCCTAGCCCAACCGAGTTTGAGAGGTCGCTGAGCTCTTTTTGGAAGCTGAGGTAGGCGGTTGGCATCTTCTCGTCGTAGAGCCAGCTGCTCATAACTTCAATAGCTACACTAACGCCATCGGGATAAGCAAAGTCGCGCTCTCTAATAGAAAAGTCCATTTGCGAGATGGCTGCTTCAAGGCGCTCTGAGTCGATGCCAGTATTGACAAGTGCTTGCGCTCCGGTTTTGAGTGCTTCCAAAAACGCTTCTGAAGATCCTTTGTGCGCTCCTTTTACTTCAAACACAACAAACGGCTGGGCTATGCCATCAAGCACGTAGGCTTCTACATCGCTTCCCAAGTTTGCTTCTAAGAGGTGCTTTTTTAGGGGAGCCTCGTTTGAGCCCATGATGGCATCTAGCAAAATGTGGGTCGCTAAGACTTTTTCGCGGTCTTTATACGAGCCAATGACAAAGCCGGCCCCTGTTGTTGCGTTTTCTGGTGTTGTCGCAAGTTCATAGCAGATAGGAGCTGGCGTTACGGGCGTTTGTAAGACAAGTGGATTTGGCTCACCCCAGGTGCTGTCCTGGGCAGATTTGGTGGGTTTCTCGGCTTGAGATGCTTGGATCTCTTGGTATTTTTGTGAGAGAAACGCGAGCATGGAGGCTATATCATAGTCGCCGTACAAGATGACGTGGGCATTTTGAAGGGTGTAGTGCCGTCTGTGCGCATCTCTAAACGCCTCGAGTGTAAGCGTGGGAATCTCAGCAGGGTTTCCGCCAGACTCAAAGCCGTAGGTGCTATCTGGAAAGAGTGCCTTTTTTAAGTGCATAAGCAGCAAGTCTTCTGGATCTGAAAGCGCACCTTTCATCTCGTTATACACAACTCCGTTTATGCCAATTTCTTTTTCGCCGTTTGTTTCAAGATGCCATCCTTCCTGCGAAAAGATGTGGTCTTTTTCTAACAGAAGCGGGAAAAACGCAGCATCCATGTAGACCGAGATCAAGTTTTTTAAGTCCTGCATGTTGGTAGAGGCGACGGGATACATGGTTTTATCGCTGAATGTTAGCGCGTTTAAAAACGTCTGCATTGAGCTTTTGAGCAAGTTTACAAATGGCTCTTTTACCGGGTACTTTTTTGAGCCATCCAGCACCGAGTGCTCAAGAATGTGAAAAACGCCGGTGTTGTCAACAGGAGGCGTTTTAAACGCCATGGCAAACGCTTTGTTTATATCATCGTTTGCAAGCCAAAGCAAAGAGGAGTTTGTTGGTGTGTGCTTAAAGACGTACGCGGTGCTTTCGTACTCTGGTATGGATTGGCTAGAAATCAGTGTAAAATCCGAGAAACTCGAGTTAATCTCCATAGAAATTTTTTCACTAGTCATAGATGTGCCTTTCTTGCGCACCCGTTGTATGTGCGCGCGTTTTTATATGCTGTTCATTTCTTGTAAAGTATGAGCATACCAGGAGTTTGGATCGGTTGGGCAGTACTTTTGGGCAGCTGAAAGCGTAAGGTTAGCTCCATAGAAGCGTGCAAGCCCCGAGACGTGGGCCACGATAGCTTCGTCCCAGTTTGACCAGGAGGAGCTTCCCCAGCCCCACGCGTTATACGGGTAGGCGCAGACGGCTCCTTTTGAAGACTCTACAGAAGAGATCGCAGGGGAGAAGCGCGGGTCGATACCAAAATCCCAAGCAGCCGAGGCAAACGTACTTCCTTTGCCTGCAAGGGGAGAGCCTGCCAGATACGAATCTATCCGAGAAGCCCACTGGTTGACAAAGGCGGTTTTATCGGCTGACCAATCAACCGTTTGCACCGTTTGTGCCTGTGGGCTATCTTGAGGCTGCGTTGCTACTTCTTCTTGGGCTTTTTGCTCGGCTTGTTCTTGTGCTTGTTCACGTGCCTTCTTTGCACTTTCAAGACTTGTAGCAGCGTTTTGCTTTTGGGCTTCGAGGGTGGCGCGTTGCGTTTCGAGCTCTGTTTGCTTTTGTTTGAGCTCGGTTTGCTTTTTTTCTAGATTTATGAGGGCTTGGTTGTTTCTTGTTTGAATGGAGTTTAAGTATTGGATGTTTGAAAGAAACGAGTTAAACGAGTCTGCGCTCAAGAGAAATGTAAAGAGGCCAAAGGAGTTTTGCTCCATTTTGTATGAGAGTACCAGGG
>CANBCO010000107.1 GCA_947367165.1 uncultured Coriobacteriaceae bacterium | reverse complement strand
CGCAACAAAAGATTACAAACAATTTCAAGATGAGCTGCAAGAAGAAGCAACGCAAGACAATGAGCTTTTAGATTACGCCTTTTCTGCTCTTGCTGTTCCGCGGCCTAAGCTTTTCCCGCCAGGAGCTTATGGCTGTATCGCTGTTGTAACCAGAAAAGAAAGCAGCTCTACCCCAACGTTACTTGCAACTGATTTTTCAAGTGATATTTCACTTCCTTCTGGGGTGGCTATTGCCGGCTCAACGCTCGCACCTGATGAGGCTACAGCAGAAAATAACGTCCTTTCTCGGTTTTTTGATTATATGGCAAAAGGAGAAGATGGCGGGATACCAGGAGTGCTATCAGGGATTACGACATTATGGGGAAATCTACTCATGAGTTATAATCAATCGGCGGAGGCTATAACGAATGCAGGAGATGCATTCTTGAATACGTTAAGTGGTGTTGGTCTCAAAACTCCTGCAGCATGGTTGCTAAACTCTGTCTCTTCATTAGTAGCAAGTGCTGGATTTGCGCCGGCTGATGTACGGATTAGAAAAGCAGTTCTATGCAATACGCAAAACATTTTAGATGCCGATGGAACGTTTGACACAAGAGCACTTAGAGAAAAGATAGAGGAAATTCCTTTTGGGGGCACCGCTCAAGATTTGCTAGCTTACTTTGGACTAGATGTGAAAGATTATACCGAGGGTGGATGTGTTACCATAGCCGAGCTCACGCTTCCTGGAACCGATATTTCTGTTCCTATCACAATCAATCTTGACGAGCTTTGGAGTAGCTCATGAGAAAGGTGTTACGCGAGACGAGTGGGCAGGCTAGCGTTGAGCTTGCCGTTCTTATGCCGGTTGTGATTGTAGTAGGGCTTATCTTGATTAATCTTGGTTTTTTTATTGAGTGCTCTTCTCGGTTTGATAGGGTAAGTCAAGATATGGTGCTTGCACATGGAGTAAGTCCAGAAGGAGAGCAAAGTAGCGAACATGCACTAGCAGAGATTACAGGGGCTATTACAGAAGCAATGGCTAACGATTCGTTAGAGGTGAGTGTGAAAACTGAAAAAATTGATATGTGGAGCGGGGGAACGTTTTCTTTAAACCCTGCTCGTATCAGATTTGTGTGTGAAATGAAATATAAACCCATACCTGCATCTTTTTCAATTGCGGGAGTGTCTTTTCAAAGTCCTTTTGAGCTTACGCACTCCAGAAGCGTAGTGGTAGATGCCGGTGCAATTGGTTTTTAGGAGGAGATATGGAAGAAAAAACCACAATACGTTCGTGTGCGTTTTTGGAAAGCACGGCTAACAAAAAACTTGAGTATAAAGCACTCAAGCGAACGTCTTTTTTGACTCGTCTGCTGGGCCTTATAGGCAAAAAAGATATGCGCGTCTACATTTTTGAAAACTGCTCTTCTATCCATACTATGGGAATGAGCCACAGAATAGATGTCGCATTTTTATCAAAGAAAGGAGAGGTTATGAAAACAATTGAAGGATTGCCACCTTGGAAATTTGCAAGTTGTTTAGGAGCAGTCACCACCATTGAGCGCATTCACACCAACGAGCCTTGGTTTGAACAAAACCAGCACGTTGCGTATGACGAGGATATGGGCGAAAAAACAAGATTGGAGTATATACCATGGCAAAGTTCAGTATCGTAGATGATAGTGCTTACAAAACGTGTCCAAGATGTGGTGCCACGCTCTTTAAAGACATGGAAACATGTTATGGCTGCATGTTCAATTTTCCAGCTTCCCAAGAAGTGATGTATGAAGACTATGCACACTTAGGCAATGAGGGCGGAGATGATGCGTTTGAATCTAGGAAAAAGCCCGCAGAGCATGGAGCGACAAGGAGGTTTTTTACCGAGGTAAAGTTAGGGTTCTGGTCTAAAACTCCGGTGTTTATAGGAAAGGAGCAGGTAGATGCATTCCTTTTGGGAACAGGAGAGGAGAACATAGAATTGGATGGAGTGGGCGTGAGCATGTTTAGATCTTCTGAAGCGTAGCGGTGTGAGCGGGTGAAGGGGCTAACGTGCCAGCCAGCTGGCACTTTAGCCCTACAGAAATATGTACTGCAGCTATTTGCGGGTGGTTTCTCGGCGAAACTAAACCCGGTACAGAACGCAATTTTTGTTTGACAAATGTAAGCCGCATACGTACAATAGAAAGGCACCGTGGTGCACACAAAAGTTGGCTGGGTAGCTCAGTTGGTAGAGCAGAGGACTGAAAATCCTCGTGTCAGGGGTTCGATTCCCTTCCCCGCCACCAGAACAAGAGGCCAGAAGCGCGCGTGCTTCTGGCTTTTTTCATGAAAAGGCGGCTGTTATGGCAAGATCAATTATCAAAGGTACTAATCTCAGCGGGTGGCTCGTCCTTGAACCCTGGATAACCCCTTCTTTGTTTGAATCCACAGGTGCTATCACCTCTGATCAGCTTGCCGTAGAGCTTGGTCCTAAAACTTATGCAGAACTTGAGGTAAAGCACAGAAAATCTTTCATCACAGAGGCTGATTTTACACAGATGGAAGCCCGCGGCTTTAATGCAGTGCGGCTTCCGCTGCCCTGGCGGGTCTTTCAAGAGGCGGCATATTCTTATACAGATAGCCTCTCTACCATGGACTTTGTGGATATGTCCTTTGAATGGGGTCAGGCTCACGAAATCAAAATACTCCTTGATATCGTGGTAAACCCAGAAGCCGAGATGCGTCCAGAGGAGCAAGAGGGATTTGTGAGTGTTTCAAGCAGGCTGCGGACACCGCTTCTTGAGGTGATGGGAGAGCTCGCGGCAAAATATGCCCATAATCCTGCGTTTCTTGGGATTGAGTCGCTTAATGATCCTATGGCGCAAACGCGTAG
>CANBCO010000106.1 GCA_947367165.1 uncultured Coriobacteriaceae bacterium | reverse complement strand
GAAAAAATCGCGCATCAAAAAAATTGGCGCCTACTTTGTAGGGGTCAAGCGAGAGCTTAAACGCTGCACCTGGCCAACAAAACGCCAGCTATTCCGCTTAACCCTTGTAGTTTTGCTCATCCTGATTGTGTTTGGCGTTTGTGTGTTTGCAATTGATCAGTTCTCGGGTACGTCCTTTACGCACCTGGCTGCTTTTAACGAAAGTGGGGTAACAAGTGGCTAAGCGTTGGTATGTAGTACACACGTACTCGGGATTTGAGAATAAAGTAAAAAACGAGCTAGAGCGTCGCATTGCGAGTTTTGGACTGACCAAGCAAGTTGTCGATATCAAGGTTCCAACCGAGACCGTCACAGAGATTAAAGACGGCGGCAAAAGAAAGACCAAAGAGACGATGGTTTTTCCGGGTTATGTGCTTGTAAGGATGGAAATTGACGATGATTCCTGGGCGGTTGTAAGAAACACGCCGGGAGTGACTGGGTTTATCGGCACCGATGGAAAGCCTTCGCCTCTTACCCGCGACGAGTTTAACCATATCATGAGAAAGACCGACCAGCCAACTAAAGACGGCGCCGTGCAGCCCAGGGCCACCATTAACGTGGCGGTGGGGGATAGCATTCGCGTGACGCGCGGACCGCTTGCAGACTTTGATGGCATTGTGAGCGAGGTAAACGCAGAAAGCGGCAAGATTAAAGTGACGTTAATGATTTTTGGCCGAGAAACCCCGGTAGAACTTTCCGTGGATCAAATTAGCATTTCTCGGTAAGGAAAGAGTGCATAACGCATACGTACATGTGCGTGTACATGAGTGAAACGAAACGAGAAGGAAACAAAGATGGCACAAGGTAAAAACGTTGTTCAAGTAATTAAGTTGCAGATTCCTGCTGGACAGGCCAATCCTGCGCCCCCTGTTGGAACGGCACTTGGTCCTGCGCAAATCAACATTCAGCAGTTCTGCCAGGCATTTAACGCCGAGACGCAGGATAAAGCAGGAGACATTATTCCTGTTGAGATTTCTGTGTATGAAGATCGTTCTTTTTCTTTTATTACCAAGACGCCGCCTGCGGCTCAGCTAATCTTAAAAGAGCTGGGTATAAAGAGCGGCTCGGGCGTTCCTCAAAGCGAAAAAGTGGGACAGTTAAGTGATGAGCAGCTCACCAAGATTGCAGAAATCAAGATGCCAGACTTGAACGCAAACGATATTGAGCACGCAAAACGCATTATTGCAGGTACGGCTCGCTCGATGGGCGTGACAATCGCCGAGTAGTGGGTTTTATCGGGTTACTTTGTAAGCAAACAATCGTGGGAGGACGCGCGTGCGTCCGCCAAGACCACAGGAGGTACACATGCCAAAACATGGAAAAAAGTTTAGTGCTGCAAAAGCAAAAGTAGAGGACAAGCTCTACACTCCGCGTGAAGCTGTCGCGCTTGTAAAAGACATTCACTTTGCAAATTTTGACGAGACCGTGGAGGCGTCTATTCGCCTAGGCGTTGATACGCGCAAAGCTGACCAAAACGTGCGCGGCTCACTTGCGCTTCCTCACGGAACTGGAAAAGATGTGCGTGTTGCCGTCTTTGCCGAAGGCGAGCAGGCTCAGGCAGCTCGTGACGCCGGTGCCGACATTGTGGGAAGCGACGAGCTAGTTGATGCTGTGAAGAAGGGCGATATCAACTTTGACGCCGTGATTGCCACGCCGCCTATGATGGCAAAAGTTGGTGCAATCGGCAAGATTTTGGGACCTCGCGGCTTGATGCCTAACCCCAAGCTGGGAACGGTGACCATGGATGTCGCAAAAATGGTAGGCGAGCTTAAGAGTGGGCGTATTGAGTACCGTGCTGATCGCTTTGGAATTGTGCACGTACCTCTGGGAAAGGTGAGTTTCTCGGAACAAGATTTAGCCGAGAATTACGCTGCCTTAATCCAGGAAATTGTGCGCGTTAAGCCTTCAAGCGCAAAAGGCAAGTACGTGAAGAGCGTGGCCATGGCTTCTACCATGGGACCTTCTGTCATGATTGATCCAACGCTTGTAAGGGACGCCGCCGAAGTCTAGTTTAAGGCGGTCTGCGGCGCGTTGCGTGCTGTCGTGCGTGCGTGCCGCTATCGGCCGTTTTTGCTGGCAGCTTTTTTCGTTCATCACAACACCGCCTTATTGTGGTGTTTTCCACCCGAGAAACCCCGCCCGTTGCCCTCATACACCACATTACCGCTTTATTGTGGTGTTTTCCGTCCGAGAAACCCAGCCCACTGTCCTTCTACACCACATCACCCCCTTATTGTGGTGTTTTCTCCCTGAGAAACCCAGCTTACCGCTCTCATTCACCACAACACCGCCCTTATTGTGGTGTTTTCCATTCGAGAAACCCCGCCATCCTCCCTCATACACCACATTACCGCCTTATTGTGGTGTTTCATCCCAAAAATGGGTGCCAATTTCCTTCATTCACCACAACATCGACGTAATGTGGTGTTTTCCGTCCGAGAAACCCCGCCTGGATTCAGTAGCCAAGCTCAGCCTAGCAAGGATCAGCTTCCATCATATTCTAGAAATGTCGCTTTTCATTTAAGCAAAAGTTTGCCAGCTCTCTATGCTTCCACTCCCAACCATCTATATAATCAAGTTTTACTCCCAAGTGTTTAGCTATCGTAAAGAAAAGGCTTAGTCGCCTTTTGGAGTTGCCAAGCATTTTGTCTGTGACAGGAAATACCTTATATCCCATATCATTAAGTGCAATCTCTCGGTTCTTATCTTGCATCTTTCTTTCTTGGCTTCCATGAAACTCATTACTATCGTATTCAAGAACTATTTTTTTGTTTCTGTATAGCAGGTCAGGGCGCAATTTTGCAGCCTCAGGAT
>CANBCO010000105.1 GCA_947367165.1 uncultured Coriobacteriaceae bacterium | reverse complement strand
GAAGGCCACAAAAGCCATCGACATTGACGGACCTACCTTCCTAAACGTTATGGCACCGTGTCCTCGTGGTTGGCGTCTTCCCTTTGACCAGACCGTCGAGATCGCAAAGCTTGCCGTGGCTACCAATTACTGGCCGCTTTTTGAGGTGGAAAACGGCGTTTGGACGCTTACACCAAATCGCAAAAAGCAGCCTATCGAGGACTTCCTCAGGCCCCAAGGCCGCTTTAAGCACCTCTTTAAACCGGGCAATGAGCACCTTATCAAGGAGTTTCAGACCAATGTGGACCGTCACTACGCATACCTCGAGAGCCGCGTAGAAGGTTCCAAGAAGTACAAAGAGCTTCTTGAGGCAGAAGGTCTCCCCTTGATCTCCGACGACGAGCTCGCCATGCAATCAGGAAGTGTACAGCCTTTCCAACAGTAGTTTTTGCTACTAGTTTTTGTAAAGCCCGCTTTTGCATTTGCGTAAGCGGGCTTTTTTATCCGATAAACCCCAGAACCATTAACCTGCGATGAGCTTACGAGCTTTCAAACAGCGTCATTATCCTGCAGGAATTCTAAATTTTTGAAAGCCAAAAAAACTCCAAAAAAATCTGTGTACAAATGAGTACATCTCGTTTGACGAGTTAAGTAAAAGTTGTATTGTGAGAAATACGTGGCAAAGAAAGTAGGGTTAATAGACAAAGAAAAGAGGTGGTATTGGATCTGTTAAAGTGAAAAACAAAAAGTGAAGAGGAGTTGCTAAAAGTTGCAAATAATTGCAACATAACCGAGAGGAGAAGGAATGAAAGGAAAAGAATATACTAAAAGAAAGAACAGGGGAAAAAGAATTATAGTGTTTGTTTTAACGCTTCTCACTGTTTTCTCGTTTTTCCCGCTTTCGCAAGCAAAAGCAGACAGCACATCTGATAGTCGCACGCTTACTATGGATAGTGGCGAAACGTATAATGGATATGGAATTGCAGGGCATGAAGTTCAAACTCACATGACAAATTATATAAGACGTGCGCTTTCTACACAATTTTATGATTATTATAGCAAAAGATGGATGGATCTTGCTTCTGCTTGGAACAATTTAGTACTCGCCTGGGCCTTTGATGGTGTCAGTTCTGATGGCATAAACTCAAATGGAACATGTTCTTACAGATGGAAAGATTTTAAGGGTGGTGACACGCCTGAGGATCTTTATCAAAAAGTTCTAAGCTCTGGCGTTTGTGGTAGGGAATCTGGCGATTGGTGGCTAAATTCTAACAACGCTTATTTGCACTATTCGGCTGAAAGCCCAGGGTATAAATACGAAGAATATTACAAAAAAAATTATTATTGCGGAACATGGATTGGATATTACAGAAGTGGGTTGCAACATGCCAATAGTTTGCAAGATGCATCTGATAATATTGAAACTACCATTAAAAAAGCCTGTCCATACGGTGGTTATAAAGACCCAAACCCCGCCCACTATAAATGGGCACAGGATGCCGATAAGAATCAAGATGTTTTTTATATGGATGACGGCTTTGCAGCTACATCTGAAAATTTTGGAGGTCAATTTGGCTCTAAGTGTAGGCAGAGGCGTTATGCTCACACTGGTGTCTTTCTTTACAATTTTAAAGTTACCCCATATTATGCGGGAAGCAAAAATTATAAGATTATAGACGAAGGCGAAGATAGCACTTATGTTGCAGAAGGTTACATTAAAGGTGTTGATGATGTAAACAACACTCCAAATAAAACAAACGGTTCTTTTCAGCGTAGCGTAACCACTAGCGATTCAACCTCTCTGACGATTAATCATAGCGATCAACATACCGAAACGAATGGCTGGGGCGTTAAAGTTGCAGGTGGTTGGAAAGGAATTTGGAAAGACATACGCGAAATTTCACTTTCGTTTGAATTTAACTACAATCACACAGCAGCGGATTCCTTTTCTGATGGCTGGTCAAAGACAAAGAGTGCAACAACTACCGAGACAGACACTTATACCTTCGGTCCCTACACAAAGGATCCGTGGACTACGGCAGTTGTTTCTGGAACCTACGGCCATAAAAACTTCACTGCAACTTTTAATGCTCCGCTCATGTTAAGCTTTGATGTTGCTATTGTAAACTGGGTCATTGATGCTTCAGATGACGATGCACATGATGAGTGTGCCTTAGTCTATCAATTTGGAAGCGCCCACAATTTTGACAACGCAACTGAAGAAATAAGGTATAGAGCTGATGATGAGTGGTGGATAGAGAATTTCTTTAATAAATTTAAAAATAAGGTAGGTTTTCATGAAGGTAGAGTCTGGGCTCGTGCATGTGCAGATAATATTCCTATTTCCGATCAAACTATGACACTTCAGCATAAGGTGCCATGGATGAAGGTTGAAAATCACTTGGTGGATATTGAAACTGGAAAGGAAATAACTAAAGAAAGCGTTCCTATCCAAAAAGAGAGTGATAACGCAAGATAGTTAATGAAAAAATAGCGTAAAACTAAGAAGGAAAAAAGTGTAATAAAAGAACTCAAATATACACTTTTGCTCAAGGAATGCAAGATTGGAATGTGTAGGGCAACGTGCATAGTACTTAAAAAAAAGTTTGTACACGTGTGCCCTACATGTTTTATTGAGTTGCTCGGCAGGGAGGTTATCTAAAAGCTCTTAAAGTCTTTTTTATTAACGGTTTTAAAGAAGGGGAGGACTAAAATAATACGATTACTTCTATCAAGAAAGGAAGTGTGAATATGGAGGAAAAGGGCATACATAAAGAGAAACAAGAAAAGGTAAGTAAAGTTGAAGCAACTGATTCTATAGCTGTCTCTTATACACATCTCCGAGCCAACGAGACGTAGAGGAATCTCGGTTGCCGTA
>CANBCO010000104.1 GCA_947367165.1 uncultured Coriobacteriaceae bacterium | reverse complement strand
AAGCCGAGCAGTACTAATAGGTCGAGCTCTTATAGTTGACTTTTCATGTGCATACTATTTGCGAATATGATATTGTTGTCTTCTTAAAACGCTATTTGGCTTTCAAGGCACTTACTTGCGTGAGTACTTTGACATGCGAAGTGTGTTGTATGGATCGGCGATTATGGCAAAGGCGATACACCTGGCTCCATGCCGAACCCAGAAGTTAAGGTCTTTTACGCCGAAGGTACTGTCGGTTTAGCCGATGGGAGAATAGGGCATCGCCGACCCATACAACACACTTTCTCCTTTCTTTTAAGTCTCTTTGAAAAAAGGGACTTTTTTTGTGCACAACTGCGCGTGCTAACGCTTATCCGTTTTTGCAAGATTTCTTCAATTCTCACCTGCGACCTTCGGGCTAATTTGATAGGCTATATAAGGGCGACTTTTTGGAGTAGGAACGTGAAAAAAATAGCACTTATCATGGGAAGTTCATCTGATGCAGACCTTGTGCGTCCGGCAGAAGAAGTCTTGAGGGACTTCTGCGTGCCGTATGAGCTGCATGTTTTCTCGGCGCACCGAACCCCCCAAGAAGCTGCGGCGTTTGCAAAAAACGCGCGCGAGCAAGGCTTTGGCGTCATCATTGCCGCTGCCGGTATGGCGGCTCACCTTGCAGGAGCACTCGCGGCGCAAACCACACTTCCGGTTATTGGCATTCCGCTCACAGCAAAAGTGCTCCAGGGTATGGACGCCCTGCTTTCAACCGTTATGATGCCGCCGGGAATTCCTGTGGCTACCGTAGGAATTGACAGCGCAAAAAATGCGGCTCTTCTTGGAATTGAAATGTTGGCTATAGAAGATGCTTCTTTAGCCGAGAAACTCGCCCATACAAGAAAAGCGCAAGCAGAAAGTGTGAAAGCCGCTGATCAAAAGATGCAAAGGAGCGACTCGTGACAGAGCTAACAAAGCAAAAAAAGCTGTATGAAGGTAAAGCAAAGAAAGTTTTTTCTACAGAAGATCCCGCCTTTGTGATTGTGTCTTATAAAGATGATGCCACGGCGTTTGATGGTGAGAAAAAGGGCACTATCCGGGGGAAAGGTGCTGTGAATAATCAAATGAGTAACTATCTTATGGGCATTCTTGAGCGAGATGGAATTCCTACGCATGTGGTAAAAGAGCTTAATGAGCGAGAGACTGTCGTTAAAAATGTGGAGATCATTCCACTTGAAGTCATTATAAGAAACGTGAGTGCTGGCAGTTTTTCTGCGCATTATGGTGTGGAGGAAGGCATTGAGTTTAAAGAACCTACCTTTGAGTTTTCGTATAAAAATGATGAGCTTCATGACCCTTTGCTAAATACCAGTCATGCGCTGGCACTTGGGCTTGCAACTAAAGAAGAAATTGAAACTATTAAAGCGTATGCTTTAAAAACTAATGAGCTCTTACAGAGGTTTTTTAAAGAGTGTAACGTGAGGCTTATTGATTTTAAGCTGGAATTTGGACGACTTCCAGATGGAACTATTGTCCTTGCAGACGAGATTTCGCCTGATACGTGTCGTTTTTGGGATGCAGAAACAGGTGAAAAGCTGGACAAAGATCGCTTTAGGCGCGACCTCGGCGGCGTGGAAGATGCGTATGCCGAGATGATGCGGCGTGTTTTTGGCTCGTAAGGCAGGTGGAAAAGCAGGTCAGGTGGGTGTAATTGCGCATGGCGTGCGCAGGCAAGTAACACAGGCGTCCCATGCATGTACAAGGCATGCGCACAGAGACTTTTATGGACTAGAGAAAGAAAGGCTTTAAGGTGGGCGGATTTTTTGGCGTTATTTCTAAAAATGACTGCGTAAAAGACTTGTTTTATGGTGTCGACTACCACTCCCACCTGGGAACAAGCCGAGGTGGCATGGTGGTCTATAACAGCGATGAAGGGCGCTTTACTCGGCAAATTCATAATATAGAAGCTACGCCTTTTAGGGCAAAGTTTGACCATGACCTTGATAAGTTCCGAGGCACGTCGGGAATCGCCGCTATAAGTGACACCGATCCCCAACCGCTTTTAGTGCGCTCTCATCTGGGCGTGTTTGCTATTGCGAGTGTGGGGGCAATTGCCAATGCCGAGAAACTCGTCGATTGCGTACTTGGGACATCTGGCAGTCAATATATGGCCATGAGCTCGGGAAAGGTAAACGATTCAGAGCTTTTGGCTTCCCTTATAAACCAAAAAGAAACGCTTGTAGAGGGCTTACTCTATGCGCAGCACGTCATAGAAGGCTCTGCAACTATTGTGATTTTAACGCCCGAGGGCATCATTGCCTCAAGAGATCGCTTTGGAAGGCTTCCTGTGTTGATCGGGAAAAACGATGATGGTTACTGTGTTTCGTTTGAGTCGTTTGCTTACCAAAAGCTGGGCTATGAGACGGCTTATGAGCTTGGACCGCAAGAAATTGTGCAGTTGGGTTGCGAGGGCTTTTCTACACTTTCTGCGCCTGCAAAAAAAGAGCGAATCTGTGCGTTTCTTTGGGTCTACTATGGTTACCCCAATTCTAACTACGATGGCGTAAACGTAGAGGTCATGCGCTACAGAAACGGTGCTATTATGGCTCGCGACGAGGCATCGCGCGGACCATTGCCCGAGGTAGACTGGGTTGCCGGCGTCCCAGACTCTGGTGTTCCCCATGCAATAGGATTTGCTAACGAGTCAAAGTTGCCCTTTGGTCGGCCGTTCATTAAGTACACGCCTACCTGGTTGCGGTCGTTTATGCCCACCAATCAAGGCATGCGTGACCAAGTTGCAAAGATGAAACAAATCCCGGTGCTTGAGCTTATAGAAGGTAAAAAATTGCTCTTTGTGGATGATTCAATTGTGAGAGGAACTACAAGTAAAAGA
>CANBCO010000103.1 GCA_947367165.1 uncultured Coriobacteriaceae bacterium | reverse complement strand
GTTTTTAAGCATAGAAGCCGTTACGGTAATTACGCGGTATCCCATGTCTTCAAGAATTGCGGCGCGCTCTTTGTCGCGAATGGCGTTTGTGTTCGCGGCATGATGTGCGGTGCTGTCATATTCCACTATGACCCGCTCTGCTGCAAATAAAAGATCTGGCCTTAGTTTTTTCTTTCCGTTTATAAATCGTTGCAGGTGTCTGGGTACAGAGATGGAGGGGTTGGTTTGTGGAATTGGGAAGCCACATCCCCCTTTTCCTTTGGGCAAGCAGAGATAAGCAGACAGCGCACTTTCTGCGGGGGACTCGGTGTTTTCGCAGACAAAAGCAAGTGCCTTTTTGGCCTTCTCTTTTCCCGGGATATTGTTTTGCTCTAAAAAGTGCAACAGTTTTTCTTTTGTGGTGAGGGCCTGTATGCGCTGTGTAAGCGTTAACTTGTGTGTGTAAGCAAAACGAGCGCAAAGTTGATTTGCAAGTAATGTAAGCTCGGGTAAGGTGCGTCCTTTTATTTGAAGAGCAAAGTAAAATTCTGGTGACGGAATATAAAAAGGCGCGCAATCGGAAAGGTTCACGCGCCAAAGAGATTTCTGAAGTGGAAGTATTTGTATGCGTTGGGACTTTACTTTTCTTGTTCCACTGTCATGAAACGCGACATAGGTAAAAAGCGGTTCGTGCGCGCTAAACTCAGGGCGCACCTGGCGCGCCATAAAGATAGTTTGGCGTACAAAAGCACTCTTGGCAAATGCCTCAAAATGTTCTGCCGCGGGATGTTTTTTGAATGCTCTATCTGCTTCCTGCGGAGAAACAAAAGCAAATTCTGTTCCTACGTGGTAAAAGAGCCACGCCCATAATCCTGTAAGTATAAACATAACGTGAATAGCCAGCAGAAGTCCGCTAGCGGGCGCAAGCAAAGGGGGTTCTTTCTATTATAGCGGCTTTTGAGGGAAAGCGTGGCCGTTGTGCCCTAGGGGATTTCGCTAAAAGGCGAAACGGGATAAAGGAAGGTGGGTTTCTCGGCGTGAGGAGGAGGGCTTCTTTTGAGGGCTTCTGAGTGAGGGCGAACTTCTCGGAGAGTGGGAAGAGCGGGGGGACTCTTCCCTTGAGGGTTTCTGCGTGAGTGAGTGAGGGTTTCTTGGCAAGTGGGAAAAATTGCAATTTTTGCACTGCGCAAAGGCTGCAGGTAGAATGCGTGTATCGCCCAGAAACCCCAGGTAGATAGAGCTGTTTCTTCTCGGTAAAAAGTTGCAATTTTTGCACTGCGCAAAGGCTGCAGGTAGAATGCTCATATCTCCGAGAAACACCAGGTAGATACAGCTGTTTTTTCTCGGTAAAAAATTGCATTTTTTGTATTGCGCAAAGGCTGCAGGTAGAATGCGCGTATCGCCGAGAAACCCCAGGAAGAAAGGGCTGTTTCTTCTCGGTAAAAAATTGCAATTTTTGTATCTAGTGCATACTTGGATTCTTCCTTCCCCATGCGCGCCCCTCTTTCACGAGCCCCCTTCCTGCTGCATCCTCTTTCCGCTCGGGTGCCCAGCGGACGTGCGACTACGCATGTTCTCGCTACCCTGCTACAATAGAGTTCTCAACGAAAGGTTCAACTTGAAAAAAGTACAACTGGCCGTGTTTGATTTTGACGGCACCATGATAGACGCCCAAAGCGGAACGCATTTTTCGTGGTTCTTGCTTACACACGGCATGCTCTCGCTCTGGAATACGTGGCGCATTATCTGGTGGGGTTTTCGCTACACGGTACATCTGCCTCACAAGCAGCTGTCTTCTCGGCGTATTTTAATGAGCGATTTAAAAAAGCGTCCCAAACAAGAAGTTGAAGCAGTTATGCAGCAGTTTCACGACGAAAGCCTTCGCGGAAAGTACAGTCAAGATGCGATTTCTGCTGTTAAAGAGTGCCATGCAAAAGGTTGCGTTTGTGTGCTTGTCAGCGCGACGTTTTACGGCATCGCAAAGGCAGCCGCCAAGCACGCGGGATTTGACAAGTGTCTTGCTACAAAAATGATGATTGATGAAGAAGGGCACCTAACCGATGAAGTAGACGGCGTTGTTATTGAGGGTGCCGAGAAACCCCGCGCGGTCGCAGAGTGGGCAAATGCGGAATACGGCGAAGGGGCATGGGAGATTGCGTATGCTTATGGCGACCATTATAGCGACGTTGACCTGCTAAAAGAAGCGGCACATCCCTTCGCCGTGAATCCAGGAACGGCCTTAAAGGCAAAGGCAAAACGGTATGGCTGGCCCATCGTTGACTGGCACTGAGTGGCAACCAGAACAGTTCTGTGAGTTTGTGCTTGCAGAAGGCGCGCGGCTGTATAGGGATCTTCCTTGGCGCGAGACGCGCGACGCGTATGCGGTTTGGATTTCGGAGGCGATGCTTCAGCAAACTCAGGTAAAACGGGTAGACGGGCGATGGCAGCGCTGGCTGCTCGATTTTCCAACGCTTGCCTCGCTGGCAGCAGCTCCTACTAATGCTGTGCTCGCGGCATGGCAAGGGCTTGGCTACAATCGCCGCGCGCTTAACGTGCAAAAAGCGGCGCAAACGTGCGTGGCTTTACATAAAGGAACGCTTCCGCAAGATGAAGCGGCGCTTTTAGCACTTCCAGGCATAGGGCCTGCTACGGCAGCGGGTATTCGTATATTTGCGTATGAGCAGCCAGCGCTCTATTTAGAAACAAACGTGCGAGCTGTACTTCTACATTACTTATATCCTGGTGCGCCAAAGGTTCCAGATAAAGAGCTGCTTACCGCTCTTGTGGCGATACAGCCCAGCGATAATCGCCTGCTTCGCAGCTTTTATTATGCGCTGTTAGATATTGGTGCCGATCTTAAAAAGAAGTATCCCAACCCAAGCAGG
>CANBCO010000102.1 GCA_947367165.1 uncultured Coriobacteriaceae bacterium | reverse complement strand
ACGTCTCGTGGGCTCGGAGATGTGTATAAGAGACAGGATATGTGGTGGGTCTACTACGTAGCACCTTTAGCAGGAGCCGTGGTAGGGGCACTTGTCTATACGTATTTGATTTCGCCGCTGCACCAAAAATGCATCAACAATTCATCTATGCCCTGCGACCCAGACTCTCCTTTATGTGGAGACCCAAACTGTGACCGCCGAGCAAACAACGCCATCGCCCAAAGCGAGCGCGAACTTTAAGAGCTGGATACCCCTAGCGTATCTGCGATTTCTGTAAGACTTGTGGCGAAGGTTGTTGGATGCTTCGCCGCAAGCGTATCTTTTGAGAACATGCCCCAAAGAGCGGCGATAGTAGAGCAGCCGGCCGCATTTCCTGCCTCGATATCGTAAGGGCTGTCGCCAATATAGGCGACGTATTCTGGTGCCAAGTCAAGTTTTTTGCAACCATACAAAATAGGCCCTGGAAGTGGCTTATGTTCTGGATAATCATCTGCTGCAATAACAAATGCAAAGTAGGGCAGAAGCTCTGTGAGACAAAGCCCTCGCTCTGCGAGTTCGTGCGGCTTTGAGGTAACCACAGCCATTTGGTACCCTTTGCGCAGAAGCTCCTCTAATGCCTGCTTGGTGTCTTTAAAAGCAGCAATTTTTTCATCGTGCGTTTTTTTCATGTGTGTCCTGTACACTTCAACAAGTTCTGTGGCGCGTTTCTCGTCCCCTTTACAAAAGACTACAAACTGATCAAATAGCGGCGTTCCAACCCCTTGCATCAGCTCGTCATCTGGCATAGAAGTGCCCAAGCAGTGCTCGGTAGTGTAGCGCATAGATTGCAAAATCATCTCATACGTGTCTATTAACGTGCCGTCGGCGTCAAAGAGAAGTGCTTTGAGACCCTCGAGCTTTTCCATTGTTACCTCGCTTAGTTGGTTGTCTGCTTTTTTGAGTATAGCAGTCTGGATGTTCAAGGACGTATTGCGTGTGCTGAGCGATAGTTTCTGTAATGAGCTGCCGAAAGCCTTTCAGGGCGTCATAAGGCATAAACTGCTTTGCTCGGTCAGGGTGCGGTTTTCCTAATACGTGATGACAGGCACTTTTTGGAGAAGTATGCGCCGCCCCAAAGAAAACCTCCGTTGTAATTTTTGCTACGTCATTCATGGTGTCCTCCTATCTGATGTGCGCGTTCAAGCCCGCGGCCTTTTTCTAAGTAGCTCGCCCCGCGCAAAATGGCGTCTTCACCAAAACGTTTTTTAGCTGCAACAATTGCGCCTTGCCGAGCCCGCTCTTTTGCTTGCCTTGCGTAATCGGTATGGAGGCGCAAGGTGAGGGTTTTCTCGGAAACTAAATCGCCAAAGGCAATACCCAAGCGCTTTACCTCAGCAGATGGCAAAACGCGTTTGGTATACAGCGCCTCTATGCGCGAAAACAGCTCCTCACACGAATTGGTGGGCCAGTCAAGACGTCTACTAACATGCAAACTTGGAATGCGCGGTTCGTGGTAGGAGTAGCCCACATAAAGCGAGATATGGCTTGTGGCAAGTCCTTTTTCTACGAGCTCAAGCGCGGACTCGTCGACCATTTCTAACAGCACATGAGCCGCCTCATCGCGCGTGTAGGTTTTGGGAAGCACCTGGCCGTTAGAAATTGAGTGAGCTGCCGGTTTATACGCCTTAATATCTGCAATGGTGCACGGCTCTAGCCCCCACGCGTGATCAATGAGATACTCGGCATTTATGCCAAACTCCTGGTAGAGCTCTTCTATATCTGCGTGCGCAACATCTCCCATGGTATACAGACCTCGCCGAGAAAGGCGCCGGGCAATCCCCTTGCCAACCTGCCAAATGTCAGTGATAGGCTTGTGCGGCCAGACGCGAGCCTGGTAGCTTTTTTCATCCAGAGTTGCGAGGCAGGTGGGACTTTGCTTGGAAAAAAGGTCGAGCGCTACTTTTGCAAGGAAGAGATTAGGTCCAATACCGGCGGTTGCAGTAATGTTGGTGGTGCGATAGACGGCTTGCATGAGGAGGCGGGCGAGTTTCTCGGCTGAAGTGTGGTAGAGCGAAAGGTAGGGCGTGAGGTCCATAAAGCACTCGTCGATAGAGTAAACGTGCAGGTCGTCGGGGCTAATGTAGGCGAGGTACGCCTCAACAATTTGTGCTGAGGTTTGCATGTAAAGACGCATACGTGGGCGCGCCTTAATAAAAGGGATTTCGCGCGGGATCTCAAAGACGCGGCAGCGACCAGGAAGACCCAGGCGCTTTAAAGCAGGGGAGAGCGCGAGGCAAATGGTGCCGTCACCTCGGTCTGGATCTGCTACAACAAGATTGGTGGTAAACGGGTCAAGCCCGCGCGCAACACACTCAACGCTTGCGTAGAAGCTCTTAAGGTCAATCACCGCGTATGTTTTTTTAGAACCTTCCATAGGGGTAGTGTAGCACAAAAATCGAACAAATGTTCTAGTATTCTAAAACGCTGGTATGGAGTTTAGGTCGCGTTTTTACGTTTAGCTTTTCCTACTTTTTTGTTTCATTTAAGGTCTGCTTGCTATTCTTACCATACAGGCAACGAAAGGAACACTATGAAACACCTGATAAAAGTGGCTTTTGCATGTGCGGCAGTTCTATTGTTAAGCGCTTGCGGAGCCCAAGTGACACAAACGGCCCTTGCTAACGAGTCCCTGCTTGTTGGCATTGTAGAAGAAGTAGAAGACGGTTCTATTACGCTTACTAATCTCTACAATTCCGAGAAAACCACGGTGGTTACTACTGATGCCACCGAGGTGAGAAGCCAAGTCTCTCAAGGAGCCACGGGAGGAGGCGCGCCCAGCGAAGGGGGTGTACCTGGAGACAGCAGTCCTTCTGGCGGGGCTCTACCC
>CANBCO010000101.1 GCA_947367165.1 uncultured Coriobacteriaceae bacterium | reverse complement strand
GAGCTTTTAAAGCAGCCCCCGCCTCATCTCTGGTCATGTTCTCAAGAGTTCCTGTAAGCACAAAGGTAAGACCTTGAAGCGTTTGGGGTTTGTCACTTTTTTCTTTCGCTTCCGATAAACCCACCCCGCTTGCCCGTAAGCGTTCAATAACCTCGAGATTTTGCGGCGTATCAAAAAACTCGCGGATGTTTGCAGCCAAAACTGGCCCGACCCCAGAAATGCCTGCAAGCTCCGTTTCTGTGGCGACCATAAGCGCGTCGATAGTTCCATACTCTGTCGCGAGCAGTTCTGCTACTGTTGCGCCTACATTTCTGATGCCCAGCCCAAACAACACGCGCGCTAACCCGCGCTTTTTTGAAGCCTCAATTTGAGCCATTATTTTTGCTGCATTTTTTTCTCCAAGCGGAATAGCATCTCCTGCCTCGTGATGCCCTGCTTTGCGCGCGGTATATGTGCGGCCGGTGGGCAAGTTTGCGAGCTCTGCAAAGTTCAGCTTGTCATAAAAATCTGCTACATCTCTTATATGGCCTTCTTCAATAAGGTGGGCGATTATTTCTGGTCCTACCCCGTCTATATCCATAGCCTTTCTGCGCATCCAGTGTGTAAGGCGCTCGCTTGCCTGAGCTGGACAATCAATTGAAATGCAACGATACGCTACCTCCCCCTCAACGTGGATTACGGGCGAGCCGCAACTGGGACACGTAGCGGGCATTTCAAACGGACGTGCCGAAGGTGGACGCTTTGCCAAAACTGGCCCTACCACCTCGGGAATTACGTCTCCTGCCTTGTGAACCACTATAGTGTCGCCTTCGCGAACATCTTTTCTGCGAATCTCATCTATGTTATGAAGTGTTGCACGTGCAACCACAGAGCCTGCAATGGTTACTGGCGTAAAGTTTGCAACAGGTGTTAAAATGCCCGTTCTTCCCACCTGAACGGTAATTTTGTTAAGCGTGGTTTCTTTTTGCTCAGGCGGAAACTTAAAGGCAATAGCCCACCGAGGCGCACGTGTGGTAAAACCAAGACGCCTTTGCTGGTCAAAGCTGTCAACTTTAACCACTACGCCGTCAATGGCATAGTCCAGGGTATCTCTTAACTCCATCGCGTGAGCGCAATACTCGTGAACTTCGCGAGCACTGTTGCACAATTTTGCTTGTTTATTGACCGAGAAACCCGCTTGTGCAAGCCATTGCAAAAAAGCATGTTGCGAAGTGAGGTCGAGGGCTTCTGGTCTAGCAATGGCATAGATAAAGGTATGAAGGTCGCGGCCTTTGGTAATTTTTGGGTCTTTTTGTCTGAGTGAACCTGCGGCTGCGTTTCTCGGATTAGCGAAAACCGCCTCGCCAAGCAGGTCGCGTCGCTCGTTTAAGCGCTCAAACGAACCCTTTGGCATGTAAACTTCGCCTCGTACCTCGAGGTTTTCCTGTATGGATGCGGGAGCTTTTGCAAGCGCACTTTGCGAAATAAGCTCTGGGATATCGGCAATGGTTCGCACATTTAACGTAACGTCTTCGCCAACTGCACCATCGCCCCGAGTTGCGGCTCGCACAAAAGCACCGTTTTGGTACGTAACGGCGATGCCTAATCCATCAATCTTGAGCTCGCACGTGTAGGCAATCTCCTCTTCTGGAAGGGCTTTTTGGATTCTTGCAAGCCAATCGTCTAGCTCTGAGATGTCCATGGCGTCGTCGATAGAATACATGCGCTCTGCATGACTGACTGGGGCAAATTGTGAACTTACATAGCCTCCCACATGCTGCGTATAAGAAGTAGGGGTAATGAGGTCAGGGTAAGTATCTTCTAACCTAGCAAGCTCATGAACAAGCGCATCAAAAGAAGCATCGTCAATCTCTGGTTTATCGAGCGCATAATAGCGATACGCGTGATACTCAAGCTCTCGCCTGAGCTCTTGTATGCGCTTTTTTGCCTGCTCTTTTTCCATGGCTCTCCTGCTACGTTGTTCTTTTCTATTGTAGCATTCGCACGCTATGCGAGCAGGAAGGGGTAGAGATTGAGATAATGATACAAATAAAGACTCCTTAAAAAATAACGCTACGCAATTTGTTATCAGGTTTATACCTTTTATATAAAATTATCTTTGTCGTATTTTGAAAAAAAGTAAAACACGCTTTTTTGAGCTATAGAGTACAGCCTCTCATACATTTCATCTTCCGTCCACTCTGCAGCTCTAAAATAAAACGTCCCTCTATCAAAAGCTCCATCAGCTCCCGTTTTATGAAGATGTTCTTTGTTTAGCTCTCCAAACTCGGCAATGGTTACTACTCTATCCAAAATCGAACTTCCTTCAGCAAAATCGCACCCATCTCCAAAACATACAAAGGGGAAAATACCCTCATCCAGCATCGTGGTTCTAAAACCTATAACATTTTTCCCTAGGCGTTCTATCGCATTCCCTTTAGCTTGCTCTTTCTTTCCCTCAAGAAGTCTTATATCGTTAGTACCTTGATTTTTCTTTTCTGATATAAGAATAGGATAAGGAATACCTTCTTTTGAAACTATCGAAAGAATCCCACCATCAGGACGCATTGATGAGCGTTTAGACATATAAACAAATTCCTCTTCTGGAAATATGTTACGTAATCTTTTTACAACATCACACAAAAACCACTGAGGCTCGTGTTGTAACTGTATTCCTTCAAACTCTTCCTCTAAAGAAATACAGACTCTTTCAAGGGCTCTTGTCAAGACATTCTCTTGTTTCCTTGAAGTCATGTTAAGCACCATTTTTCTATGCAGATTTCTAAGTTGTTGTTTATGCGCCATATACTTCCTATCTTTTCTTCAACAAAAATAAAAATTCTTTTGTATGAAGTTCTCGTTCCCTTAAATTACGACTTCCCCTAAAAGCATTATATTGGGTTTCAAAGATACTTAATACTCCAAGAGTTTTTAAGTACTCTACAAA
>CANBCO010000100.1 GCA_947367165.1 uncultured Coriobacteriaceae bacterium | reverse complement strand
CATAACCTGCTAACGTAAGAGAACATGAGATTGCATGGTTTTCAATCATCTCTAAAACGGTATACATGAGACGCTCACGCGCCACCCGTGGTTTAAGTGGAAACCAAGGAAGCGAAAGCGCTTGCTCCACATATTCCTCTACTGTTTTTGGTGCGGTTTCGCGAAGATTGAAAAGAGAGACTGCCTCACTTTCTTCATCTTCTAACATTGCTTGTGCCAGTTTATTCTCACCCATTTTCTCTCCTTTGTTTTGGGGATAACCAGAGGTTTACCTCGGGCAAAACTAACAATAGCTGGCATGTTCTCAACAAAAAGAGAGCAAGATAAGAAGTGAGCGCCAAGCAAAAAAAGAAAGAAACTACAAAAAGCCTTGTTGATTTTTTTGCTTGAAAAACGCACCTGAATATTCTTCTTCTCCTAAAACATCAAACAAAAACTTACATAATTCTTGCAGTCTCTCTTGGACAGTCTCTAACGTTACGCAGCATTTTTCTTGCATACTTCTTGTGGGGTGAAAAAACGTAGAGCAATTGCAAAAGTATCTGTTATAAAATCAACGACATGTCTTTTGTTTTTTGGTAGTACAAATACAATATGAGGCTTGAAAGGTTTGGAAAACAAAATGGTACACACTTCTACCATGAGATTTTTAGCTGCTTCGTTGCACTGTGTTTTCCAATCAAAAGAGCCGTATTTAATGATAACCACGTCTTTTTTTTGTGCCTGAAAAGCTTTTTGTAGCACACGTGTTTTAAATGCCTCATCATAGCCAGCCGAAGTTTTAGAAAGCTCTGCCGCATCATCAAGCTGAATGTAGTGAACTGTCGAACCCCTTTGTCTATGGGCAAGCCGCGCAAAATGTGATACGAAGCGAGCCGCCTCACAAATATCTGAATACAGCAAGCAGGCGTGAGATGATTCAGGTTTCTTCGTGTCTTGTTTTCTATCTTTTTTCATATTTTGTCTCCTTCTGTGCCTCTTCTTTGGTTATTATTATGCCAAGGAAAATACGCAAAAAATTGAGTATTAGGAGAAGGTACAATGCATATACGCGATGTAGGAGGAAAAAAAGCAATTCCATTTTATATCCTAGAAGCACTTCAAGAAGCCGGAGAGAAAGGAGAGACGCTTACCCAAAAAGAAATTCAACAAAAATTGGAAGCCATAGGGATACACGTTTCTGCAAATACTATACGTGATAACTTGAGTATTATTCAAGCGTTCTTTCCAAATGTAGCGTCAGGGAACAAGACCTCTTTTGGACACAAAACGGGATGGAGTTTTAAAAAAAGCGATGTGTTTGATGCTTCACAAGTCTACTTTTTGATGGCATTAGTTCAAAGCGCACGCCGCATAAGCCCACGTGAGCGAAACGACCTTATGAAAACATTAAGAAAATTGGCACCACAAAGCGAAGGAGGAACGTTTGCAAGTATTCCAAATACGCAGAAAGGAGAGGAAGCTCGCGATAGAACATACAAATTTTTTCATAACTTAGAAATAATTGGAGAAGCAATTGAGTGCTCCTACTATATAGAGTTTGACAAAGGCTACATAGATCGTGAAGGCAAGCTCTGCCCGCCAGAGCCTAACACGCATCATTATAAGGTGGCTCCCTACCGTATCCTTTCAAGGTACGACTCAACGTATCTTCTAGGGATATGCAAGGGTGAAGAAGAGATGAGGAACTTCACTATAGAGCTTATGTGTAACGTGCACATTGTACAAAACCAAGATGGTAAAAAGCAAAGTTCTCCCAAGTTACATGAGTTGCCGAAGTACAAAGGCTTTGACTTTAACCGCTATCTTGATACACATCTGTATGGATTCCCAAATACCTCGGCTATAACATTGCGCGTGAATAAAAACCCTGCTGCCTTCAAAGCACTTTACTCAGCTTTTGGAGACTCGGTTCACGTCTACGATGACGATGCAGGCAAAAACACCGTTATCGCAGAGGTTGAGGCTGACAAGCATGCGATGCTTTACTGGGCAATGCTTTATGCAGACCTAGTAGAAGTTATTAAGCCCAAAGATCTTAGAGAAAACATCTTACAAGCATTACAAACAGCCGAGAAAACTTACAAAAAGCCAGTTGCAAAAGACGCCTAGCACCTTATGGTAGTTTTATAGAGTTATACCAATGCCTTAAAGCTCCTTGTTTTTAACGAAAACGGTGTAAAAGAGCACGCGCATACCCTGAGTTGGCAAACGAGCGCATGGTCTAAGCTTAAAAGAGGGCGCATAACCTGCTCTGATAAGTGAATATAAAGCATGGACAGACAAAGCCTTATGCGCCTCGTGCTTGGCAGGTACATGTCAGCCAGTAGTGCAGGTCTCTTTGTTCTGATTTTACAAACTAAGCTGGGGTTTAGCATCCATACCAAGATCAGCATATTCCCCTTTGCGTGCTTTACGAAGGGCTACCAGCGCAATCATAGCAGCGTTATCGGTGCAGTTTTGAAGCGCAGGCAACGTGACTGTAATGCCAAGCTGTGTGAGCTTTTCTGTAAGGGCGTTTCTTAACGCTGGATTTGCAGCAACGCCACCACCCAGGCAAAAGTCTGAAACTCCCGTCTCTTTGCACGCAGTTGTAATTTTGCTTACCAAAACATCAATGACAGCTGCTTGAAAACTAGCTGCTACATCAGGGACGTTCACGGCTCTTTTGGCACGCTCTTCCTTTGCAAGATAGGTCACTACAGCCGTTTTAAGGCCAGAAAGTGAGAATCGGTAGTCATGGCTATGAAGCATTGCCCGAGGAAATGCAATCGCGTCTGGGTTGCCCTTCTCGGCAAGGCGAGAAATAATAGGGCCACCAGGATATCCCAGACCAAGCGCTTTTGAAACCTTGTCAAACGCTTCTCCTACGGCGTCGTCAATGGCTGTCTCTTATACACATCTCCGAGCCCACGAGACGTAGAGGAATCTCG
>CANBCO010000099.1 GCA_947367165.1 uncultured Coriobacteriaceae bacterium | reverse complement strand
GCTAATAGCGTTTCCTGCCGCATCAAAGTCAACTACGCCATAGTTTTCTGGGTCTTCTACGCGGTAACCAAAGAGCGTTGCCGTGCCTTTCTTGGCATTTTCTTTAGCGTGCAAAAGCTCATCTTTAAAGCCGGAGCCGTAAAAAATATTGTCACCTAGTGTAAGAGCGATTGTGTCGTCACCAATAAAATCTTTAGCAATAAGCAGTGCTTCTGCAATGCCTCCACGCGAAGGCTGAGAGGCGTATTCAATATGGATTCCCAGTTGGTGTCCATCGCCAAAAAGTGCTTCAAAGCCTGGCTGGTGCTCTGGTTTTGAAATGAGGAGAATCTCTTTAAGATCTGCCATAAAAAGCGTCGACATTGAGTAATAAATTAATGGCTTGTCATATACGGGAAGAAGCTGTTTTGAGGTCACCCTGGTTAAAGGCTCCATTCTCCTTCCGTGACCTCCTGCAAGCACTATTCCTTTCATACTGTCCTTTCTGTTTTTACGTACCTGATCTTTTTTCTGTTCTGTGCGCGGACGCGTTTTATGTGCGCCTCTATTGTAGTGAACTTTCAGCCGAGCGTATCACATGTTCTGCCAATATCGCCGTAGTAAGCGGACCCACGCCACCCGGAACTGGGGAGAGAGCAGCTACTCGCTTTGCAGCTGAGGCCGCATCGATATCGCCTTCTACACCTCCATCTTGGGTTTCTCGGCAAGAAACGTCAACTGCCCAGGCCCCTCGTTTAAACGCAGTTTTTTGCAATCTGGGGCCTCTTCCCATAGCCGTTATTACAAGGTCGGCAGCTTGGGTGAGATGCTCGAGATGAAGTGTCTTTGAATGCGCGATAGTAACCGTCGCATCGCGAGCTAAAAGCAAGTTTGCAAGCGGCTTTCCCACCACTTGCGACCTTCCGCACACAAACGCATTGGCTCCTCTAAACTCAAAGCCGTAGTGATCTAAAAGCTTTATCACAGCTTCTGCGGTACACGGAGAAAAAGCAAGCTCTGGGGCTACCTCAAGCATTCCTTTTGAAGTAAGCGAGGCTCCATCAACATCTTTTTGTGCACTTACTGCATTCATGACTGCCTGCT
Organism: uncultured Coriobacteriaceae bacterium; assembly: GCA_947367165.1. Lineage (GTDB taxonomy): Bacteria > Actinomycetota > Coriobacteriia > Coriobacteriales > Atopobiaceae > CANBCO01. The sequence goes on along the minus strand of CANBCO010000099.1, from coordinate 1,860 downwards.
CTTCAATATGTGCTGGAAGCGGGCGTAAGACGAGAATGCCGTGGATAGTAGGGTTTTGGTTAAGCTGTCCGAGAAGTTCAACCATCTCCTCGCTTGTCACGTCCTCTGAAAGCACAAACGTGCTTGTTTCTGCTCCAGTTGCTGAAAGCCTTTTTGTAGCAGCGTTTTCATACCAGACATCATCTGGCCTCTCGCCTACTCTTACAAGCGCAAGCCGGGGCGTGATGCCGTATTCTGCAAGTGCCTGCGCTCTTAGCTGAAGTGCTTTCACGAGTTCTTTTGCAACTGGCGTGCCAGCAAGCTCAATCATGAGAGTGCCTCTCTTACGCGAAGTGTAACTTCTTCTTGGTTTGTTTGAATGGTTGCCACAAGAAGGTCGCTTTGCTCAAGGTAGTGTTTTTTTAGTTCCTCATCTTTCATCCAGTGCGTGTTTGCCCAGATGGTTGCTTGAAAACCAACGGCAGCGGCTTGCAAGAAAGAAGCGGCCACAGAAACGTCTGAGATTGCAGAGGTAGTCCAGTGCGAAGAGACCATCGTGCGCACAATCACGCTTGCTGCCTGCGTATAGGTTAGTGCTTCGAGGGGCGCGGCTGCAGCTATGGTAAGCGCGTGTTGAAGCGCTTCTGTGCGGGCGGTTTTCTCGGCGGCGGTGGTGCGGGGAAGCTTTAAGGCGGCGTCCACGTTTTGGTAGGCCTTAGCATCTGCAGCCGCAAGCTCGTAGAAGTGCTGCTCTGCATGGGTGAGTTGCTCGGCAAACGTGGCGACTTTTGTGCGTTCTGGCAGGTCTTTGTGATTAAGCGCAAGGGCGCAGAGCATGTGAGCCTGTGCGCATCCAAGAGCAGCCACCATACAACTAGCAGAACCCCCACCAGGAGTGGGGGCACTAGAACGCAACTTTTCTATATAGGAAGAAAGATTAATCGAGGTCATCGATGTCAAAATCGCCCATGCCAGCTATTGGAGGAGCATAGATGGTAGCATCGCTATCGGCCTCTTGAGCTGGTGCTTCGCTCTTTGCGTGGCTTGCTTTTTTCTTTTTTGGCTCAGGTGCCGGCTCATAGGAAACTTTGTTAATCTTTTTGTCGGCGTCATCAAGGAAGCCCTGCAACAGCGCTTTATATTCCTTTTTGAACTTTTCAAGCGAGCTCTTTAAGCGATCAATTTCATCAAGCTCGATTTGCTTTTCATCAATGGCTTGGCGAATCACCTCGCGAGCTTTTTGGTCTGCCTCGCTTCTAATCTCTCCAGCCTTTGCCTTGGCGTCTTCAATCGTTTGCTCAGCGGATTGCTGGGCAGCAATTAAGGCCTGCGAAATTTGGCGCTCAGTTGCTAAAACGGCTTCTGAGTCTTGATCGGCCTTTGGCTCTGGCGCATTTTCTAGCTGTTGCTGGAGGTCATTGACTTGTGCGTGCGCCTCTTCTAAAGCGGCATCTGCCTCGGTAAGGCGAGACTTCAAGTCTGCGATTTTTTCGAGCATCTGATGCACTGCTTGCACAATGTCTTCAAGTGCCTGGTCAACTTCTTGCGGGTTGTAGCCATGTTTGACCTGAGTAAAGGTCAACGATTCAATATCTGCCGGTGTAATAGCCATATGCTTCCTCTCTAAAGGGTGCTTTTCATCTTGTTTATACTAGCACAAGTTGGGCTGTTGGTTTGAGGTTATGGGAAAAAGTTTGGCGTGCGAGGTTTTGGGTGGCTTGCCTGAGCGCGGGACTTGGGTGACTTGCTCTCTTAACTGCGACTAGTGGAGCCAGATGCCGCGCCAGTCTACCCAGTACGCGTTAATCCAGGTGCTTTTCGCCATGATGCCGTTTTGGTAACAGTAAAACCAGGCGTTCCAGTCTGTATCCCAGACCCAGC
>CANBCO010000098.1 GCA_947367165.1 uncultured Coriobacteriaceae bacterium | reverse complement strand
AAGGTCAACACCTTGTTCGCTATATTCAATAAGCGAGCGGTAGTCGGGCATAACTCTATCAATTGGTGTTTGGTCTAACTTAAAGTCCCCCGTCATCATGACGTTGCCTTGACTCGTTTGGATATAGATACCCAGGGCCCCAGGAATAGAATGGGTCATCGAAAAGAAGTTCACTCCAAACGCACCTAGCTCTAAGTGCTGGCCGCTCTTTATTTCAATAAGCTTTTGATTTTTGAGGCCATGCTCATCAAGCTTTCCTTTAATTAAGCCTAAGGTCATGCGAGAAGCAAAAATGCTCACGCTTTTTCTTAGGTCTTTTAACAGATATGGCAGGGCACCTGTATGGTCTTCGTGTCCATGGGTGATAAAAATGCCCCGAAGCTTGTTTTCGTTTTCTAAAATATAGCTGTAGTCTGGAAGTACTAGGTCGATACCAGGCTGTGAATCATCAGGAAACATAAGCCCAGCATCAACCAGAATCATATCTTGACCAAGCTCAAACACACACATATTTTTTCCAATGCCGTCAAGTCCTCCCAGCGGAATGACTTTAAGGCTTGGTTTTTTGTTTTGACTCAAAACTGCTTCTTTTCTCTCGCTACCAACATTACTCTATTGATCTTTTATACACGCGTTTTTTGGAGGGTTTCTCGGCTGAATCCGTTCCTTTTTTACCGTGGCCACCTTTTGGCTTAGGGCTAAAGTGCGTATTAGAGCCAGAAGGCGCATCTGGTTTATCAAGGCGATCAAGGCTGATTCTTCCGTTCTCGTCCACGCTTTGGACGCTTACTTTAACCTCGTCTCCAATTGACAAAACATCTTCTACCTCGTTTATGCGTCCATTTGCAATACAAGAAATGTGCAAAAGACCATCTTTTCCAGGCAAAAGCTCAACAAATGCTCCAAACGGCTTTATGTCAACCACGCGGCCAGTATACACCTCGCCAGGCTCTGGCTCTTTTACAATTAACTGAACTCGCTCTGCCGCAGCTTTTCCTTGCTCTCCAACGCCTGCAATCGTTACCGTTCCATCGTCAGAAATCTCGATGGTAGCTCCGGTTTCTTCCTGTAGGGCTCTAATGACTTTACCGCCTGACCCAATAACGTCACGAATCTTGTCGGTATCAATCTTAAACGAGATGATCTGAGGTGCGGAATCTTTTACCTCTTCTCGAGGAGCACCAATGGCGTCTAACATAACGCCTAAGATAAACGCTCTTCCCTCTTTTGCCTGGTTAAGGGCTTGTGTAAGAATCTCTGGCGTAAGGCCGGTCGCTTTATTGTCCATTTGCATAGCGGTAATGCCACGATTAGTTCCGGTTACTTTAAAGTCCATATCGCCGAGAAAATCTTCAAGACCCTGAATGTCAGAGAGTACCACGGTTTTTCCGTTTTCTTGGATAAGCCCCATCGCTATGCCAGACACGGGCCTTTTGATAGGTACACCTGCATCCATTAAGGCAAGCGTTGAACCACACGTTGAGGCCATAGAAGAAGATCCATTAGACTCCATCACTTCGCTTACTACGCGAATTGCATAGGGAAACTCTTCTTGACTTGGAATCATGGGCAATAACGCACGCTCGGCCAAATTGCCGTGTCCAATTTCGCGGCGTTTGGGAGAGCCCATGCGTCCCGTTTCTCCCGTACAAAAGGGCGGGAAATTGTAGTGGTGCATGTAGCGTTTGCCTTCTTCTGGCTCTATTGTGTCAAGTCGCTGCCACTCGCTTAACATACCAAGCGTAGCGACTGAAAGCACCTGGGTTTGACCGCGCTGAAAAAGGCCAGAACCGTGTACCTTGGGAAGGTAGTCGGCTTTTGCCATAAGCGGGCGAATCTCTGTGGCACTTCTTCCATCAACACGCTCGCCTGTTTCTACAACCATCTCGCGCATCGTGTGCTTTTCTAAGCTTTTAAGCTCAGCTGCGATAGCAAACGCATACTCTTCAAGCTCTTCTTCGCTAAACTCCTGCTTAATTGCTTCTTTTAAAGCGGCCACATTGTCTTGTCTGCTGAGTTTCTCGGGATCTCTGAGTGCCGCTTCCATCTCTTTTTTGTGAGCAAATACTTTATCGTGAACAAAGGGAACTGGTTCGTCGAGCTCGTACTCTTTTTGCTCAATGGGACCGTTTTCTTGGACCCACTTTGCAATGAAGACCTCTTGTTCCTCGCAAAAGGCTGCAATCGCTTTTTGGCCAAACGCCATAGCAGAGAGCATGTCTTCTTCGCTCACCTCATCGGCAGAAGCCTCTAACATAGAAACAAAGTCTGCCGTGCCTGCAAGCTCTAAATCAAGGTCGCTTAAAGCACGCTCTTCATAGGTTGGGTTTACCAAAAACTCGCCAGTTTCTCTTACCCGAGCAATGCGTACGCACGCAAGAGGGCCTTCAAATGGCACGCCGCCTAAGGCAAGAGCAGCACTTGCACCCATAACACATATGGTATCTACTGGATTAACTTGGTCTGCCACAAGTGGCATCGCCACAATCTGCACTTCGTTTCTAAAGCCGTCAGGAAAACTAGGTCTTAGCGGCCGATCTATCATGCGGGCAGTCAGCGTAGCTTTTTCACTAGGCCTGGCTTCGCGTTTTAAAAAGCTTCCTGGAATTCTATTTACTGCATACATTTTTTCAATAAAGTCTACAGTTAGTGGGAAAAAATCGGAATCTTTTCTTTCTTTTGAGACCACAGCGGTTACTAAAACCTCAGAATCTCCTTGTCTTACACACACTGCTCCGGTGGCTTGTTTAGCTAATTCTCCAGATTCTAAGGTGTAATTTTTTCCAAATAATGAAAAAGAATGTGAAACTTTAATCATCTTTCATCTCTCCTATCTTCTGCGCCCCTGTGGCGACTTGCATAAAGCCCCTGCTTTTGCAAGGGCTGTGTAACTTTTCTAGACGTTATCGCGAATTTTAAGTTTTTTAATGAGCTCTCGATACGCTTCAACATC
>CANBCO010000097.1 GCA_947367165.1 uncultured Coriobacteriaceae bacterium | reverse complement strand
CGCTGCAAAAAATTGCTAAGGTGCGCTCTCATCGCGGAACTCAAAGCCTCTTACCCGCGAGATGTTTTACAGAAAGTGGCCTCAATTACCGCTCCAGGCTCTATACTGCAATCCAAGAGGCGTTTAACCAGGAAAGCGAAGAGTTTAAGACGCACTGGGAAGCACCTTCGGTCTTAATAGATAGCGTTCTCTACGCTTATCTTACGCTGGGCATGAACGAAGAGATGCTGTATGCAGAAAATCCAGACCTTGCATTATATGGCCCTCATATACTTCATATTTTTAAGGTGAACTCGTTAATGCGAAGAAAAGTCCCTTTCTCCCCGGCACTGTCTTTGGTTTCTCGGCTGGGTGAGTACTATCCCGTGATGGGCGCTTGGCAGTACTACGATGCAAGGGGAGTGACAAAAGAGAAGCTCGACACGGAAGCCAAGCTGGTAGGCGAAGAGATTTTAGAAACCTTTGAGCAGTTCTTTAACAAGTATTTCTCGCAGTCTTATTCTGAACAAGAACAAGCCGAGAAGGAATTAGAACAAACCATTGAAGACTTAAGTTTTGGGCCGTTTATGAGTGAGGACAAAGACGATTTCTTTGGTCAAGGCCTCATGGGAGAAAACTAACTCCAATCTGTGTTATAATAGAACGTATGTTCGATGTAAGGAGCCATGTGTGATTATATTAGGCATAGATCCCGGGCTTGCCCATACTGGTTGGGGAGTGGTCGAGACGTTTAAAGCGCAGGTGAGGGCGCGGTCATATGGGTGTGTGAGCACAAACGCAGACGAGCCGCTGCAAAAGCGACTCATTAGTATTGTGGAGCAGATTCAGGCCGTAATCGCTCGCTATAACGTGGAGCACGTAGCGATTGAAAAGATCTTTTTTGGGCAGAACTCAAAGTCGGCAATTCCTACGGCTCATGCGAGAGGAGCTGCTCTTGTTGCTTGCGCTGGCGTAGATAGTGAGCTTGGAGAATACACTCCTATGCAGATAAAGCAAGCCGTTGTGGGAACAGGAGCAGCCGATAAAAACCAAGTCATCTACATGGTTCGTCATTTTTTGAATCTCGATCATAACCCTGAGCCAGATCACGCTGCAGATGCTTTGGCTGCTGCTATTTGTCACGCGCACATTTTGCAAACCGATGTGCGGCTTGACCCACACGGAAGGAGCCTTGTATGCTAGCTCTTTTGAAAGGAGTAGTAGAAGAGGTAGGCGAGGCATCGTGCGTGCTTGTGGTAGGCGGCGTAGGGTATGAGCTGGGTTGCTCGGCAACAACGCTTGCCACGCTTCCAAAGGCTGCTACATCAGACGTTGTGCTGTATGTACGAATGCGTGTGAGCGATGCGGGCGTATCACTTTTTGGCTTTGCTACAAAACAGGAGCGTGCTCTATTTGACAAGCTCACGCAGATTAGCGGAGTAGGCCCTAAAGTTGCGCTCGCAATTTTGTCTGCATTTGCACCGGAGGCATTAGCCACTATTGCGCTTGGACAAGACCTGGCTTCGCTCACCTCTATTCCTGGTGTGGGCAAAAAAACTGCTGCTCGCTTACTTGTCGAGCTTGAGACCATTTTTGAACACGATGAGCTTTTGCAAAGCATGGGAGTGTTAGCAGAAGCCAGTGATCTACGTGTGCAGGAGTCTTGGTCGGCTGAGGCGTTTGCGGCGTTAGTTTCTATGGGGTTTAGCTCGCAAGAAGCACATACTGCACTCGAACAAGCAGCACAAGAAGGCGCAGATTCTGTTGAAAGTGCGCTTGCTAAAAGCTTAAAACATTTAGGGAGAGTGCAATAATGTGGGAAGACAGCCGAGAAAATCTCTTTGCAAACGAGCCTGGGAGCCAGAAGCGCGTTCTTGATGCACATGCAAGCCCTGGAGAAGACGAGTCCGAAAAGACGTTACGACCGCAGAGCTTACAAGAATATGCAGGACAGATGCGCATCCGAGAAAACCTCACCGTCCTTATTGCGGCTGCAAAAGAACGCGGCGAAGTGCTTGATCACGTGATTTTCTCGGGACCTCCTGGACTTGGAAAAACCACGCTTGCCACTATTGTCGCAAATGAAATGGGCTCCAAGATTCATACGACAAGCGGGCCTGCGATTGAGCGGTCGGGTGATTTAGCTGCAATTTTATCGAACCTAGAAAAAGGAGATGTGCTTTTTATAGATGAGATTCACAGGCTTAATCGCACGATTGAAGAGATGCTATACCCGGCTATGGAAGATTTTTTCTTAGACATTGTGATAGGTAAAGGGCCTGCGGCGCGCTCTATTCGCCTTGATGTAGCACCGTTTACGCTGGTTGGAGCTACAACGCGAACCGGCCTTTTGACAGGACCTTTACGCGATAGATTTGGTATTTCTTATAGGCTTGATTACTACTCAGAACAAGATTTGGCAACTATTGTGATGCGTTCAGCATCTATTTTAGGCGTTGGAATAGAAAAAGATGCCGCTCTTGAAATTGGTTCAAGAAGCAGAGGGACGCCTCGTTTGGCAAATCGCTTGCTCAAGCGCGTTCGTGATTTTTCGCAGGTAAAAGCAGCATCTGTCATCTCTTTAAAAGTGGCTCAACAGGCTCTTGAGTTTTTTGAAGTGGATGAGCTGGGACTTGACTGGATGGATGTAAAGATTTTACAAACGCTTACCCAGACGTTTCAAGGTCGCGCGGTGGGGCTTACCACGCTTGCAAGTTCTGTGGGAGAAGATCCTTCCACGTTAGAAGACGTGTATGAACCGTATTTGTTACAGCGTGGTCTCATTATGAGAACACCGCAAGGAAGGCAGGCTATGCCTCTTGCATTTGAGCACTTAGGAGTTGCATTGCCGTAAACGTGGGAAAGGTGCGTTTCTCGGCGGGAAAAGAAAGCGGTGTTGTGTGCATGGCCAATGGGCATCAATGCTATAGTTACATAAAGGAGAAGGTGAGCGTATGCAAGCGAACACGATTGTAATTGA
>CANBCO010000096.1 GCA_947367165.1 uncultured Coriobacteriaceae bacterium | reverse complement strand
TCCTACCGAGTGTGCAAGCGAACCAACGTTAATATGTTTAAGCGGAATTCCAGCTTTCACCACTGCTAACGCATCCTCTGGATTCTCAAAAATGAGGAACGCTTTAGTTTTTCCAAAGCGCGGATCATTGTAGCAACGAACCATGTTTTGTATGGTAGTGACGTTTGCTTTGATTCCTGGAGGTGCAGCTTGCGTGATAAGGGTTTTTCTTAAATCATCGTGAGCTACTGCATCAGAAACCACAATAATACGATTACACCCAACATTTCTGGCCCAATTCATAGCAACTTGACCATGTAAAAGACGTGAATCGATACGGACGTGCACAATATCCATCTGCCCTGAGCCAACTTTTGTTCCTTCAGGAATAGCCTGAGTTTTTTTAGCAGCTCCTGCCTTAGGTTTTGGCTGTAAGTCCTCAGGTTTTGTGCGAACTCCTTTTCTGCCCTCCACAAATGCTCGTTTTGCCATTTCATGTGCCGTTGCATCTGGTGAAAACCGTACCGTGTAGGCCTCAATTAACATGGGCAGATTAAGCCCTGTTACGATAGCCCATTTTGGATGGTCTTCGCAAAATGCGCTGCTCTGGTTAAACGGCGTGCCGCCCCAGAGGTCCACAAGAAAAAGCACTTCTTCATCGCTGTCAAATTTCTTTACAGCGTCTTCGAGCTTTTTCCTGAAGTCATCAGGTCCTTCGCTTGGCATTAAGCTGACTGCTTCAACATTTTCCTGCTCGCCATAGACCATAGAGCCGGAATTTTTAATGCCTTGAGCAAATTCACCATGACTTGCTAGGACAATCCCTACCATCGCATAACCTCCTTAACTATTGTCGCGATTTTCTTTACCACTATCTACTCTAGCGTTTTTTTCTTGCGATGTGGACGGCACTGCTCAAAGTGGCAGAAAAAGTTTTGTTTTAAGTTAGACAAACATGTGTAGGGGCAGACTCTTTGCGCAACATCTTTTGATTCGCAGTGCCCTGCACTGACGCTTATAAGACCTAGTGCTTCATGCGAGCTTCAACTTGAGAAGGGTCGCGTTGGTCAAAAAAGAGCGTTTTACCTGTATCAAGTAGTTTTATGGCGGTTTTCTCGGCTGGGGAAAGGTCAAAATCAAAGACGTCAAAGTTCTCGTGTATGCGTTTTGTATGCGTGGATTTTGGAATACAAATAATACCTCGCTCGAGCTGCCATCTCAAAATGACCTGAGGGATAGTTTTGTTATGGGCCTTGGCAATCTCCTGGAGCGTAGGCTCTTCAAAAACGCTGTTTCTTCCTCGGGCAAAAGGAGCCCAACCTTCAACGGCAACTCCGTGCGCCTCCATAAAAGCTTGTGCCTCCCACTGCTGATAAAAAACGTTTATTTCAATTTGGTTCACCGCTGGCGAAATTTCATTAAACAATATAAGGTCCATAAGGCGGTCGGGGGCAAAATTTGAAACGCCAATAGCGCGCACAAGCCCGTCTTGTAACAACTGCTCCATCGTGCGCCATGCGCCATAGATGTCGCCAAATGGCTGGTGAATGAGGTAAAGGTCAATGTAGTCAAGGCCAAGACGGGTAAGCGAAGCATCAAAAGCGCGCTTTGTCTTATCTTCTCCAAGCTCAGTGGGCCACGCCTTTGTGGTAATAAAGAGCTCTTCTCTAGAAGCTCCAGACTCTGCAAGGGCGGCTCCTACCTCGCTCTCGTTTTGGTAAAACGAAGCCGTATCAATAAGGCGATACCCTGTTTGAAGCGCATCTAAAACTGCCTTCTTACAAACACCCTTTTCCTCAATTTGATACACGCCAAAACCGAGCATGGGCATCTTTACACCTGGCGCGATCTCTTTATACATCATGCGTTTTCCTTTCTCTTTTTCGCTTTGGAATGTCAATTGCCTTATCAACCGAGCTGTTTCCTTCTGCAGGAAGTGCAATAAAACAAATCATAGCCACCATAAGAATAAGGCCTACCCAGTCAGCCCAGCCCATAACGTTTCCAAGAAGTAACACGGTTAAAAACATGGCACTTACTGGCTCGATAGCTCCTATCAAAGAACCCGTTACAGACCCCACGAGCGAACATCCATGCAGATAAAAGCTGAAGGCAAGAATGGTTCCCAAAAGCGCATTACCAATCACTAACACAGTTATGCTCCAAGGCGTAAAGAGCGGTACTGGCTGTGTGGCACCTAAGACATCCGACTGAAAAAAGAAGAAGACAAAAACGCCAATACAGGCGTTTGCTACCATAGAAAGCGCAATAGGACAGCTCGACCCCCAGCGCTCAAAGAGCGTACGTGGAATAAGGATGTAGGCCGCTATAGCAATTGAGTTAATGCCTCCCCAAAAAAGACCTTCGGGCGGAAGTGCTAAGGTGCTAGGATCTCCTCCTGTTGCAATAAGCCACGTGCCAACGAGCGCCAAAATCACCCCTATAACCTGGTATTTTCCTGGAGCTCGCTTGAGTTCAAAGCAAACTACTAACATCACCAAAACGCAAGCAGGACTTTGAAGCACCGTAGCGGTACCTGCATTGGTATAAGCAACGGTTTGTGCATACGCAAATTGACTCATATAGATACCTGCACCACTTGCAAGAAGCAAAAGCAGCGTCTTTTTATCAGTAAGCATTCTCGCGATGCGAGCTCTCCTTCGCACCAGCGCCACTGCAAGCAAGCCAGCTCCTGCGATAAGGGCACGAACCATCGTTATAAAGGCAGGGGTCATGTGAAAGTCTTCTACGAGCACCTGAGCACAGACTCCCGAGAAACCCCATAAAAAGGCTCCTGTTAGCGCATATATGCAACCGCGTACAAAATGCGTTCTCTGTTCAATAATGGGTGACATGTTTTTAATATACCCGCTTTGAGACTGCTTTGTTGTATTGAAGAAACAATTGCTTTTCTTGGGTTATAGGACAAAAAGTGTGTCTCTAATTCCCCTTTTTAATCACCTCCTTCCTTCCATTATTTCTATGATTTCTT
>CANBCO010000095.1 GCA_947367165.1 uncultured Coriobacteriaceae bacterium | reverse complement strand
CGTAGCAAAAACAGTACAGAGTCAACAGAGCTTGCAAATATCGCCCAAGGCAAATCGCTTGGACTTCTTGGCACTAAAGCCCATTCTATTCCACTTCCTTTTGAATCTAAAATCGTATTGTGCGACTCTGTTCGAGTCGCAGGAACTACGCATACTCCAAATATATCTAACATAATGGAAAAAGTGCCTGACGAAGCCACGTTCAAGTTTGTTCGAGATCCTCATAACGAGGCTGACAAGTGGGCTATCAAAATTGAATATGATGGTCAAAAGATAGGGTATATGCCCGCCGATAAAAACGAAATGTTTGCTCGCCTCATGGACGGGGGAAAGACCCTGCAAGGAACGCTTTTAGAACGTGAGCTTAGGGGAAACTGGTGGAAAATTTATATTGAAGTAAGCCTTATGGATTAAAAGAAAAGAAGGAGAGAGCCGGTTATGGAGACTTTACCTGAGGCGGATATATTTCATCTTATTTTTGAAGACGAAACGAGCTATCCAAATGGAGATACACTTCCCAGCATATGGATAACAGAGGCGGTGTATGATGCTCGCCATCAATACGTAGGTCATAAACACCTTAAACCCTATGTATCTCAAGACGATATCATTGGCGAAGAGGCGCTATGGTATGGAGGTGGGCTCTATGATGATGGAATGCATTTAAGAGATTCATTACATGCTAAAGCAAGACTAGATTGTTTTAAGGCAGCTGAGTTACTGTATCGTCATTCTGCTGGAAAAGGCAATTTGAATGCCTCTCTTTGCTTGGGATACATTTATTATTACGATAGATGCAAAGGCGAGTATTGGGAAAGTCCAGAAAAGAAAAATAAACCATTTTTCCGAGAAAGGCGCGCATTTGAATGCTTTAAAGAAGCCGCGGATGAAGGCATAGCCGAGGCTTCGTATAAGCTTGGAGACTGCTATAAAAATGGTATAGGCTGTGAGGTAAACGAGCATGAAGCTTTCTTGCTTTACAAACAAGCTGCAAAACAAGATGATAAAGAAGATTTGAGCGTAACAGGAAGTATTATTTTAAGACTTGCAGACTGTTATGAAGAAGGTAAGGGTTGCGAACATAGTTTTAAAGAGGCATTGAAATACTATGAAAATGCCGAGAAAATCCTTGATGCTGCAGTACTATCTGGCGCTTCCTACTATAACGGGCCTTTAAGAGGAGCGCGTGATGGAGTTAAAAGGTGCAAGCAAGAATTGTCTTTTTAGTATCTTATATCTCCCTTTAAAGCTAGCCGAGAAGAACAAAGCTCGCTATCTGACAAAAACAGTTGCGTTGCACCACGAAATGCAACGAAAACAGTTGTGTTGTATAAAGCAGTTTAATTCTCTTAGTATTAAACCACCTTGTAATATTGTTTGAATAAAAAAGCGGCATTTGGCGCAATGGGAGCGAAGCGAAGAGCATATGAAAAATAAAATAGCTGCAATTTTACTGATAATTCAAGGTGGTTTGTTTGATGAGCTTCTCGGAAAGGGAAGCGTGAAGGTGCTCAAGAGTGGTATTGAGTGCATATTTGTAATTGATCGCTCCATAAAGTTCACAATCTCACTATGTCTTCGCCCTAATGTTATTCCCACTCGATGGTGGCGGGTGGTTTTGGCGTGATATCGTAGCAGACGCGGTTTAAGCCGGGAACTTCGCCTACTATCCGAGAAGAGATACGGCTCAGTACCTCGTAGGGAAGGTGCGCCCAGTCTGCCGTCATCGCATCTTCTGAGCTTACTGCACGCACAATTATAGCTTGCTCATACGTGCGCTCATCTCCCATAACACCTACGCTTTTGATGGCAGGAAGCACACAGAAATACTGCCAAGCGCTTACACCTTCGCGCGCGCCTGTTTCAATCTCTCTGTTATAGGCATCAAGTTCTTCTCGGACGATCTTATCGGCAGCTCGCACTAAAGATAGGCGCTCAGGTGTTACCTCGCCTAAAATGCGAATGGCAAGACCAGGTCCTGGAAAGGGCTGTCTGTAGACGACGTCACGCGGAAGCCCAAGTGCTAGACCAAGCCTGCGAACTTCGTCTTTAAACAAGTGGTCAAGTGGCTCAATTAAGTCAAAATGTACACCTGGAGGAAATGGAATCAAGTTATGATGGCTTTTTATAGTGGAGCTTGCCTCGCCTGTTTTTCGGGCACCGCTCTCTATAATGTCAGGATAAATTGTGCCTTGTGCCAGGTAGGTTACATTCCCAAGTTTAGCTGCTTCTTCAAAAAAGACCTTCCAAAACTCGCCTCCAATACGGCGACGCTTTTCTTCTGGGTCACGTATGCCTTTAAGGCGCTTTAAATAGCGCGAAGTAGCGTTAACGTGCACAAGTGGAATACCAAACGTCTCGCGAAACACAGTATCCACGCTTTCAGGCTCTCCTGCTCGCATAAAACCATGATCTACAAAAACGCAAGTAAGCGCATCACCCACAGCACGATGCATCAAAGCAGCGCAAACGGCACTGTCCACCCCTCCAGAAAGTGCCAAGATGACACGTTCGTCAGCCACTTCAGCTTGAATGCGGCTAACAAGCTCGTCAATCACTCCTTCCATCGACCAATTTTTCTCAAGTTTGCAAATGCTAAACAAAAAATTCTTAAGCATCTGTGTGCCAAACTCAGTATGTGCAACTTCGGGATGAAACTGAGTGGCAAACAAACGCCTACTCACGTTTTCCATTGCGGCTATGGGGCAGACCTCAGTAGAGGCTGTTACCGTAAATCCGGCAGGAGCGGCACTGACATAATCCCGATGGCTCATCCAAACGGTTTGCGTGCGAGGCGTGTCTTTTAAAAGCTCGCTCTCGCCGTTTCGCAAGAGCTCGGCTGGGCCATATTCGCCTTTCTCGGCATGGGCAACTTTGCCTCCAAGCTCCCGCGCCATCAGCTGCTCACCATAGCAAAAGCCAAGTACGCTCACGCCTAAGTCAAATACACCAGCATCAACGCGCGGGGCGTCTGGAGCATAAAC
>CANBCO010000094.1 GCA_947367165.1 uncultured Coriobacteriaceae bacterium | reverse complement strand
ATGTCTCTTCTGCGAGCTAGTTCAGCAGCTGCCACAATAGGCATCCAGTTACGCACAATTTGCTTTGCCACATCTGCTTTTTTGCAGTAAAGGTCTAGGTAGGCCTCTGCCAAATCATGGTCTTCAATTTCAAACAACAAGTAAGAAATTGCCGCATCTGCAGCTCCAGCACCAGTTGTAGCGTGTGCCCAATCCACAGCATAGAAATTGCCATCATCACCCACAATGACATTGCTTGGGTTATAGTCTCCGTGACATATTTTGCTTTTCATGGGCATGCCGTCAAGACGCATCTCCAAATCATAGCGAGCCGTTGCGTCCAAAACATCGGTTAAGCTCGCAATCATACGAGCGTATTTATCGGTTTGATGTTGCACAAGAGGTGCTTTATGAGCATGAATATCAAGCTGAAAGTCTACAAATTGCTCTAAGTAATGGTCGCGTTTCTCGGGATGCTCATGCATGAGGTCTGCAAGAGTTTTTCCTGGCACATACGTGGTAGTAAGTGCCCACGAACCATCCTTTTTCTCCACGCTCACAGGCTCAGGCGAAGGCACGCCGGCCTCGTTTACACGCGCCAAATTGAGCGCCTCATTAAAGACCTCGCTCACCGGTTTGTTCTCGTTGAACTCTTTGACAACGTGTTTGCCGTCTTGGTAGACTACCTTGTTTTTGCGCTCTGCAATCTTTTCCATTGTGCGCACCTCCTAGTTCTCGTAATTGTTTGGCTCGCGACCATAATAGGCGTCTAAGAACAAGTCTCGCATCTCGCTCATAAGCGGATAGCGTGGATTGGCTCCGGTACATTGATCGTTAAAGGCCTGCTCAACCATCTCGTCAAGCGTATCCAAAAATCCTGTGTTTTCTTTGTTATGCTCGGGAATGTCATACTCTGCAATCGTTGCTTTGATTCCTACGTGGGCTCCCAGCTCATCAATTGCTTTTAAGAAATTCTCAAACACCTCATCGTCGTTTTTGCCGCTAATGCCCACATAGCGAGCCGCCTGCACATAACGCTCTTTGGCTTGTGGATACTCATATTGCGGGAACGTTCCCATCTTAACAGGAACATCCACTGCGTTATAACGCATGACGCGGGTCAAGATGACAGCGTTTGCCACACCGTGAGGAAGGTGATGATATGCTCCAAGTTTATGAGCCATCGAGTGATTTACGCCGAGAAACGCATTAGCAAACGCGATACCAGCCATACAACTGGCATTTGCCATACGCTCGCGAGCCTCAGGGTCTTTTGCGCCTTTGTCATAGGCACGTGGCAAATAATCAAAGACGAGCTTAATAGCTTGAAGTGAATTAGCAATAGTATAATCGCTTGCCATAATGGAAACGAGCGACTCGAGGGCGTGCGTAAGTACGTCCATGCCGCTTGCACTGGTAAGTCCAGGGGGCTGTTCCATCATATTATCAACGTCAACAATGGCCATGTTTGGCATGAGCTCATAATCAGTGATAGGCCATTTGATACCCGTTTCTGCATCGGTGATAATGGCAAATGGCGTTACTTCTGAGCCCGTTCCGGAACTGGTTGGAACAGCGATGAAGTACGCTTTTTGTCCCATTTCTGGAAAGACGTAAATACGTTTTCTGATGTCCATAAAGTCCATGGCCATGTCTTCAAACTTGCACTCAGGGTGCTCATACATAAGCCACATAATCTTTGCGGCATCCATAGCCGATCCACCGCCAAGCGCCAAAATGGTGTCAGGTTCAAAAGAGCGAATCTGCTTGACGCCTTCTTCTGCGCATTGAAGCGTTGGGTCTGGTGCTACATCCCAAAAACAAGAATACTCAATACCAAGTTCTGTAAGCTTGTCCTCAATGGCTTTGGTGTAGCCATTTTTATAGAGGAATTGGTCGGTTACAATAAAGCAACGCTTTTTGCCCATTACCTTGAGCTCATCAAGAGCTGTTGGAGTGCAGCCGCGCTTAAAGTAGATTTTATCGGGTGTTCTATACCAAAGCATATTGGTTTGCCTCTCTGCTACAACTTTTGTATTTAATAGGTGTTTTACGCCAACGTTTTCGCTTACAGAATTTCCTCCCCACGAACCGCAACCAAGCGTCATGGATGGTTTTAGGCGGAAATTGTAAAGATCGCCAATGCCGCCTTGACTTGATGGCGTGTTGATAAGGATGCGGCACGTCTTCATTGCCTCGCGGTGTTTTTTGAGTTTCTCGGCTTCTGTAGTTGCTATGTAAAGTGAACTTGTATGTCCATAGCCGCCGTCTGCAATAAGGCGTTCTGCCTTATGAACTGCGTCATCAAAGTCTTTTGCCTTATACATGGCAAGCACTGGGCTTAACTTTTCGTGAGCAAACTCTTCTGAAAGCTCAACAGATTCAACTTCACCAATGAGGACTTTAGTGTTTTTGGGAACTTCAAAGCCTGCAAGTTTTGCAATAGTAGCTGCGCTTTGTCCTACAATCTTTGCATTGAGCGCACCGTTTATGATGATTGTTTTTCTCACCTTGTCAAGCTCATCTTTGTTTAAGAAGTAAGCTCCGCGACGTTTAAATTCGTCTTTGACTTGCTTATAAATGTCTGCAAGCACAATAACAGACTGCTCTGACGCACAAATCATGCCGTTATCAAATGTCTTTGAGTGCAAAATCGACATAACCGCCATTTGCAAATCTGCCGTAGAGTCAATAATTGCAGGTGTATTGCCTGCTCCTACGCCAAGGGCTGGCTTTCCGGAACTGTAAGCAGCCTTTACCATGCCTGGTCCTCCGGTAGCCAAAATAATATCTGCAGAGCGCATGAGCTCGTTTGTAAGCTCTAAACTTGGCTCATCAATCCAGCGAATAAGTCCTTTGGGAGCTCCTGCCTTCTCTGCGGCTTCGCGCACGATACGGGCGGCTTCAATAGTAGAATTTTTTGCACGTGGATGTGGACTAATGATAATTGCGTTTCTTGTCTTTAGTGCAATGAGACATTTAAAGATAGCTGTTGAAGTTGGATTAGTAGTTGG
>CANBCO010000093.1 GCA_947367165.1 uncultured Coriobacteriaceae bacterium | reverse complement strand
AATCGCCAAGCTCTCCCATTTCACCAAGGAGCGCAATGCGTTTTTTTGGTGCATAGGTTTGAAGAAGCAAAAGCGCATCTTGCACCGATGCCGGCGAGGCATTATAGGCATCGTTTATTACAGAAGCACCAGCGTGGGTAAGTACAATCTCTCTTCGCATCGTTTGGTGCTTTACGCGCTCAATTGCCCCTAGCGCGCGTTCAGCAGAAATGCCTGCTATTCTTGCAAGAGAAAACGCAAGAAGAGCATCTTCTACCAGGGCTTTTCCTGGCAGAGAAAGCGAAATTGGATAGCGTTTTTTACCTTCCCATATCACAAAATGAGGACATCCGTTAACAAGTTCGACCTCATCAGCACGATACGTACCTTTTCCAACGCGCTCCACTCTCACATGAGATGGTTTTGCAAAATGCCTTGCGATATACGTTGTCCACTCATCGCTATCCGGCATAACAAGGGTGGGTTCGACGAAGACGTGTGAAGGCAAAGGATCTGCAAGCCAAGGCACTACCTCAGCTTTTGCACGAGCTATGTTTTCTCGGCTACCAACGTTTCCAATGTGAGACATGCCAATGTTTGTAATAATAGCTGCATGAGGCCTTGCACAAGACGCAATTATGTCTATCTCTCCTGTGTGATTCATGCCCATCTCGCACACAAAAACCTCGGTGTCATCTGGAGCTTTTAAGATAGAAAGCGGGACTCCTATCACAGAATTAAAGTTTCCCGGCGTCGCATAGGTTTTATATTGGGCAGAAAGTGCTTCTGTTACAAACTCTTTAGTGGTAGTCTTTCCAACCGATCCAGTTACTGCTAAGACAAGCCAGTTTTTCTCGGCCCGGTAAGCACGAGCTAAACGTTGCAAAAAAACCTCGGCATCTGCGGTATATAAAAGTGTAGCGCGCTTTTCTTCTGCCGCACGTCTCACGTCTTTTGAAGCGTCAGCTGTGAGTACGACACAATTTGCTCCTGCAGCAAGTGCGTCAAGCGCAAAGGTATTTCCGTCGACACGCTCTCCTTTAAACGCAACAAACGTATCGCCTGGTGCCACCTGAGAGCTGTTTATGCAGATTCTGGAAACGCAGCCCTCACCAATTGTTCCTATAAGGTGCGCTTTAGTTATAGCAATCACTTCTTGAATCGTTTTTGAAAACATATCTCTGTTCTCCTACGCATCTGGAACAATGTGGAGATCTTGTAGCGCTTCGCTCATAATAGAAGAAAACACCGGAGCCGATGATTCTGCAGCTAGATAGGCAACTCCTGTGAGAGAAACGCAAACGGTTACTTTGGGCTCAGAAGCAGGAGCAAAGCCAATAAGGGTGGAAAGGTACGAAGAGGAGAGATACGCGCCATTACTCGCTTGCTCTCCAGTGCCTGTTTTAGCTGCAACTTCATAACCTGGCACCTGCGCTGCTTTTGCCGTTCCATCACTTACTACCGTTTTCATGATATCAATAAGGTTTTGGGCGGTTTGTTCACTGCATGCCTTTCCGCCCGGCTCCCACTCCACTTTGTCTTTTCCTTTGTAAACCAAAAAGTGAGGCGTGGTAAGCGTGCCTTTATTCCCAATAGCATTCACTGCTCTTACCAGCTGAATTTGGCTCGTTGAAAGCGATTGACCAAAAGCCATATACGATAAGTCCACATCTCTCATTGCGCTTTGGCTGGGGACTAAGCCAGTGTTTTCGCCAGGATAATCAATTCCTGTTTTCTCACCAATCCCAAATGCCTTAAGGCCTTCCCTAAAGGTGGTTTTTCCTATAGAGCGCCCAAGAAGAACTGCTCCTACGTTAGAAGAGACGCGCATAATCTCTCTGGGAGTCATTATTTCAGTCCCTGCTCTTTTTTCTTCATCGTGAACCGTATGGTCTCCAATCGTAATGCCCACCGGCACGGTAAACGCTGTGTCATTTGTAAACGCACCTGCGTCTTCACCTATGGCTGTGGTTAATATTTTTAAAACACTTCCTGGCTCATGTGCATCACTTACATTTTTGAGCGAAAGCGCATCGTTTGAGATATTGTTTTGGTCTAATAAAGGCGTTGAGCACATGGCATAAATCTCGCCGGTTTCTGGATCTGCGACGGTAACCATTCCCGAGCTCGCGCCATAAGTATTTTTTGCATTTGTAATTTCTTTTTCAGCCATTTCTTGAATGTTTATATCAAGAGAAAGCACAATATCAGTTCCATTTTGAGAAGGCGTTTCCCGATAGGCACCACCTGCAATAGGAGTTCCGTCGCCACCTTGTTCCATCACAAGCTCGCCATTTTTACCCGCAAGCGTTGAGTTGTACTGAAGCTCAAGCCCACTTAAACCGTCTCCATCAGTTCCCACTATCCCCAAAACCTGCGCAGCTACCGAGCCATACGGATACAGTCTTTTCATGTCCTGCAAAAGGTAGATGCCGTCAATGTTGCTTTCTTCAAGCTCTTGGACGCATTTCTCGGCTTTTACTGTATCAACTTTTCGCTCAATATAGGCAAAAGTGGTATCTTGCTCAAGTTCTTCTTGATATACCTCAGCGTCTCCTCCAAGCGTATCTTCTAAAATTTCTGCAGCAGCTTGCGTGTTAGAAATAAGATGCGGATTAGCATAAACCGTTTTACACTCTACCGAGGTAGCAAGTATATTTCCGTTTCTATCATAAATTGTGCCACGCTTTGCCAGAAGCGTTTGCACATTGGTTCTACCTGCTTCTGCAAGCTTTGAAAGCTCTGGCCCTTGAATAACAGCAAAGAAATAAAGCCGTCCTACTATGACAATGCAAATAACAACCAAGGCTAGTAAGGCAATATTGGAAGAGCGCGCAAACGTGTTTTGCGAAGTTTTATGCTTATGGGACTTTGTCAAAAACGCGTCCGAGAAACCCCGCTTTTGCTTTCTTGTGGGTTTTTTTGTTGTTTCTACGCGCGATTGCTCTGCCTCTGTACGTGCGGCACGCCTTTCTGCAGCCCTTTTTCTAGCTTCTTCCCTTCGCTTTTCGTTTGCCTCTTGGTCTTTTGAATAGGA
>CANBCO010000092.1 GCA_947367165.1 uncultured Coriobacteriaceae bacterium | reverse complement strand
CATAAGCGCTTCGTTTGCAAACATTTCCTCAACTTGCGTGGCAAATGCAGCTTGTTTTTGCCGTTCTTGCTGAAAACTCTTGTACGAAAAATGCGCAATAAACCAAGTCACCAAGATAGAAAGTGGCGTTAGGCAAATTACTAACAAACCAATAGGAACAGAAAGAAGCAGCATGCATATCATTGTTCCTACTATAGTGGCAACGCCAGAGATGAGCTGCTGCGAGCCTTGTAATAAGCCGTCTCCGAGAAGATCAGCGTCATTTACTAACAAAGAAGTAATGTCGCCAATTCTGTGCTGTTCAAGTGATGTAACACTGAGCAAATGAATCTTTTCATAGATTGTAGCACGAAGGTCTTTTACGATGGAATAGCTTACTTTAGCAGCCAAAAAACCTTGAAGCCACTGAAAGAATACGGCCAAAAGGATAGAAAGAGCCAAGAACAGAAAGACTTGTGCAAGAGAGGAAAAGATTGAGATAGGCTCGCCAATAAGCAGGTCAAGCGAAAAGCCAAGGAGCACAGGAACTGCAAGCGATGCGGCCACCGATATGAGTGAAGCTACAAACGCTAACACAAGTGTTGGAGCGTGAGGTTTTAATAAAGCAAGCAGCATTGTTTTTGGAGATTTATACATAACTTGCCTCACTTGCTTTGTTTTGTGATTCATAAAACTCTTTATATACCTTGCAATTTGTGAGAAGGTCGCTGTGATTTCCAAGTCCCACTATGCGTCCTTTATCTAACACGCATATGGTGTCACAATGCTCAATCGTGTGGACTCTTTGGCTTACGAGTATAACGGCAGGTTTTTGAGGTAAATGAGCAATGGCTGTTTGAATACGAGCTTCTGTAGCAAAATCAAGAGCACTAGTAGCATCATCTAAAAGCAAAAGGTCGCACATTCCTACAAGTGCACGGGCAATGGTGAGGCGCTGTTTTTGTCCGCCTGAGAAGTTCTTGCCTCCCTCGATAACAGGACTTTCCAAATCTTTTACAAAAGTTGCCGAGGCAAGTTGCAAAGCAGAGACAAGCTCTTCATTTGTTGCTGCTGGGTTTCTCCAACGTAAGTTTTGTTCAATAGTTCCCGAGAAAAGCACGGCGTGTTGTGGGACGGTGCTTATATGGGAGGCAAGTTCAGATGCGGCGTAGGAGCTGAGAGGCTTTCCGCAAAATAGTATCTCCCCTTCTTGGGGTTCAAAAAGGCGAGATATGCACTCTATAAGCGTTGTTTTTCCAGAACCGGTGCTTCCAATGATTCCTAAGGTCTCACCTTTTTGCAATGCAAACGATACGTCTGTAAGCGCATTTCCTGATTCTTTTCCATACGCAAATGAAATGTGTGAAACAGAAAGCAAAGGACCCGTAAACGAAGATACTTTTTCTTCTCCGTCTCGTCTTTGTTCACAATCTAACACTTCAATAATGCGTTTAGACGATACAGCAGCTTTGCTAAAGATTACGACTAAATTAGCAACATAGACAATGGCTAACAGTAGCTGATTCATATACCCAAGAAGTGCCATAACTTGGCCTACTTCAAGGCCTTTTTGAGCAATGATAGGTTTAGCCATAAACAAAACGATTAAAGCTGCTCCATTCATTACCAAAAACGTTGCAGGAGACAACAGGGCATTAAGTTTAGAGGCCTGAATTGCTGTTTGTGCCTGTGCCTCATTGGTTTTTTTAAAACGAATTTGCATAAAACGTGATCTACAAAAGGCACGGATAGGTCGAATACCTGCAAGAGTTTCTTCCATAAATCCAGAAAGCTTATCAAGCTTTGTTTGCATCTCAAGAAAAAGCGGGTTAGTAATACGAATAACCAAAAAGAATATAAGTGCAATAACAGGAATAGAGCAGCTTACAATAAAACCAAGTTCAAGGTCTATTGCAAGAGCACATACAATAGAGCCTAACGCCAAAATGGGCCAGCGTATAACTTGTCTTATAAGCATTGCTATAGCCACTTGAATTTGGTTAACATCGTTTGTAGAGCGTGTCACAAGTGAGCCAGCGCCTATGTGTAGCAAAGAAAGATACGAGGCAGAATCGGCTGCTTTGACTAATGCCATTCTTAAGCGGGTTCCTATGCCTTGGCTTGCAAGAGAGGCCATCTTTTGACAGATTAACGTTACTAAAAAGCCAAGCAAAGCCATAGCTAGTAACAAACAGCCACCTTGTATACAAGGCCCATTTTGCCCTTTTGAAACGCCAGCATCAATCATCCATGCGATAACAAGGGGGGTCAGCAAGTCAAATACGACTTCGCATGTTTTGCTAAGAGGCCCTACAATGAAATACAACCGATATGGCTTTGCAAATTTTGAAATAAGAGCTAAAAACGAACTCATCTTAACCTTCAACTGTAAGTGCTGGATATCTCGCTTCAAGCTCAACTTCAAGGTAAGAAAGTTCTTGTGCAGAGGGTTTCTCGGAAACAAGGTATTTAGCTAGCGATATTTGGTCTTTATGCGAAAAAATATCGTTGGGAGTTTCTAAAATGATTGGAAGATGCGCGAGATGCTCATCACGCAATATATTTTGCACTCCTTGCAATCTCAGGGCACCAAAACCAAGGACAGCATGACGATCTTTTTTTGAAGCACGTCCAAATTTTGAATCGTTAAGATGTATCGCTTTTAGCCGAGACATACCCAAAACAGACTGAAACGTGGCAAGTACAGCTGAAAAATCGCTATCTACCTCATAACCCGCATCTAGCGTATGGCACGTGTCTAAACAAACGCCAATCTGACCTTGTCTGTCAACGCCTTCAATTATTTCTGCAAGCTCTTCAAAACTGCCTCCAACCTCGCTTCCCTTCCCTGCCATGGTCTCAAGCAAAAGATGTACATGAGGCTTTCTAGAAAGTGCTGTATTAATACCTTCTTGAATGAGTTTGATTCCCTCTTTTGTACCTTGGCCAACATGAGAGCCAGGATGAAGATTGTAATAGACATCGCTAAGCTCATTAATACGTTCAAGATCTTCTGTGAGGCTCACCACAGTTTTTTCGCGAATAGCACTG
>CANBCO010000091.1 GCA_947367165.1 uncultured Coriobacteriaceae bacterium | reverse complement strand
GGCAGAGCGTGCGAGAAGTACACATGCGGCAGGAGCCGGGCGTACGGAGGCAGAGCGAGCGCTTGCGTTTGTGCCTTCCTTTGACGAGCTTGCCTATCCAGATACGGCACTAGCGAGCGGTGTTTCTAAAGAAGATGCAGCATGTGTGGTTAGTTTAGACCGCGGCTATCCATTGCTGCGCTTTTTAGGCGGCCTTGAGAGAGCCGAGCACACCAAAGCTTTTGTTGCAAAAGATGCGCTTGAGTGCCCCACGATTGGTGATTGGGTAGTTTATGAGCCCAAGGGCTCGCATGACTGTGCACGCATACAACGTGTGCTTCCGAGAAAAAATACGCTCTTTCGCTCGCGACGTAGTGCGGTGCAAGCGCTTGCCGCAAATGTGGATCAGTTTTTGTACGTGCAACCTCTAGATCATCCTCGTGGTGCGTTGGAACGTGTTGGGCGAGGCCTTGTACTTGCTCAAGCTTCAGGAGTGCCAGCTCGTGTGCTTTTTTCTAAAGCTGACTTGTGTAAAGAAGGCGACGAAGGTGCTGAGCTTATCGCGGAGTTTTGCGAGGTATTTCCCAAGGTGCCCTTCTCGGTCATAAGCTGGGACGGACAAGGGATAGAAGACGTGAAAGCCTCGCTTTTGCCAAAAACCGTGAGCGTGGTATGTGGAAGCAGCGGAGCTGGAAAGTCCACGCTTATCAATACACTTCTTGGAGAGGCTGTATTAGAGACGCAAGAAGTGCGAAAAAAAGACGCGGCGGGACGACACACAACGGTGGCTCGGCGCATGCTTTCTCTACCGGACGGAGGCTCAATTATAGACTGTCCTGGTATGCGAACCATCCCGCTTGCTGGCTTAAAGGACGGGGTAGATGCGTTGTTTTTTGGTATCTCTTCTTTAGAAGGCTGCGAGTTTAGAGACTGTACGCACACGGCCGAGAAACGCTGTGCGGTAAAAGAAGCGGTTGCTTTGGGAAAAATCTCGCAAAAATCTTACAAAATCTATCAGACTTTTGTGCAAGAAAGTTCTTTGTGAAGTATTTGTGGACGTTCTAGCGAAAAAGAAAGTTAACTTTTTTAACTTTTAGTTGCTGCAATTACTCCGTTCATAACTTGCGCAATGGGGGTGTGGTTTGGGGTGCCTCTGCAAGATTTTGTCAGAAAAATGTTAGACAAAATTGCTGGTAGATGACTTGTTTTTTGTATTTATTGCATAATTAATCTCACCCAAAAAAGAGACCGAGGAGGTGTGATTAATGTCAAAGCGTTTTAGAGTGATTCTCTCTATTGCATGTGCGTTTCTTGCATGTTTATGTGCAGTAGCATATGCAAACTCAGAAAAGGCAGATTCTGAGCAAGCACGTACAGAAGCACTTAAAAAGTATGGCTCGGAGATAACACAGGTGGTAGTAGCCACACGAAATCTTGATGCCGGTGAGAGTCTTGCAAATACAAACTGCGAGGCGCGTGATTGGATTGTGGACTTCATTCCGCATGATGCGATAACCGATATGTCTGAAGCCCATGGTGCAGTCTTAACTTCGCCAGTTTCTGAAGGAACACCTATTACAAAAACAGCTTTGCAAAAAAGCGGTGAAAGTTTAGCAATTCCTTTGGGATATGTAGCAATGAGCATTGCGTTAACCGAGAAAACCGGCATCACCCAAAATGTGGAAGTAGGCGCTCATCTTGCAGCGTACAAAATACAAGACGGAGCCACAAGACTCCTTTCAAATGAGGTTCAAGTGCTTTCTACACCAAAGACGGCACAAGGAACCAAGGACTCCTCTATTACGCTTGCAGTTCCCGCTTTGCATATTGCAAGCGTGATGAGTGCCTATGCAGATTCAACGTTAAAGCTTGTGCAGCCTGCAGATGATGCTACGGGGCTGGATGAGACAGAAGGAATTGATGTGGTGAAGCCAGTTCCCGAGGTGGCGTCCACTGAAAATAATAACAAGGAGAATTTTGATGGAGAATAACTGGTATTTTACGTGTGACGAAGAAAGGAAAGAGTGGTTTGCGCGTGTAATTGAGGTCCTTGACGCAAAAGCTCGCTGCTACTTCTTTTCTTCTGCACGAAAGCTTAGGCATTCACTTTTTCAAAAACCACAAGGCAGCATCTCTGTTTTAGTGGGTGCTACAAGTGAAATTGATCCTATAAATGCTGCTGCAACGTATGTGTTTGACAATACTGCAAAACGTGTGGTGCTAGTACAAGACTATGTTTCTGGCTCGCTTAGAAAAAGAGCTCAAGAAGCTGGTATAACTGAGGTTTTTTGTGGAAAGGAGGTCCAAGAACTAGTCTGTCAATCTACGGCTAGATTTGGGGCGCAAGTTGAGGGGGTTAACTCAGCCCGTCCCAAATCACATGCCAAAGAGGCTATGACTGTAACAACACAAGGAGAAAGTTGCATAGAGACGGAGGCACCACTGCCGCCTCCAGGTGAGCAAGCACCAAAGCATGCTGCTGCACCTAAGGTAACGCGGGTAAAGGGGGCTCCCATCTTTACGTTTGCAAGTGCGAGAGGTGGTGTTGGAAAAAGCAGCATTGCTGCCCTTTCTACCCTTGCGCTTAGTTCGTGGGGAGTAGATGTGGCGCTTCTGGACCTAGACCTTGCTTTTGGAAATCTCTTTTCTTTCTTTGGGCTTGACGGGCCTGTGGATATCTATGGGCTTCTCGGGAACCTTGAAAACGTGGAGATAAAGAAGGCAGGAAAAAGAATTGCTGAAAACGCAACATTATATGGACCCTGCATAAAACCGGAGTATGCAGAAGCGTGTTCATCTCACATAGGGAGCTTGTTATCACAGTTAAGTCTCGTTCATGATGTGGTGGTAGTTGATGGATCTACCAATTGGACAGATGCACTAGCAGAAGCAGTGCAGTCTTCTGACCGCGTATGTCTTGTGAGCGATGAGCGAGCTGGAGCAATAGGCTCCCTTTCTCGAGCTACTGGGCTTTCTGAAAGGCTTGGGGTTGCTCGGACACGTATTGTGAGAATGATTAATCGCTGTGATATAAAACGGCGCGACGAGGGCTTTATGG
>CANBCO010000090.1 GCA_947367165.1 uncultured Coriobacteriaceae bacterium | reverse complement strand
GCGATAAGTCTTTTTTCTCGGGTTGCTTTGCCATAGCAATACGTCGTGCCCGAGAAAATCCATGCGTTTCTAAAAAGCCAAGTTCTTTAAAGATAGCAATTCCTGAAGAGACGGATTTCTCGTCAAACTTGACGCCTGGAAAAAGCGAAACAACGCGCTCGGCAATTGCCTCATTCTCTAATGAAAACGAGCAATTTGGCTCCTCACCTTGTTCTTTTTGAAGTACCAAAAGCGTTTTGTAAAGCGACACAAGTTCTTCTTTAGTAGGCGCCATTGCGTCTAAAATATGCTCATTAATGTAGGCATCTTTAGGACCAAAGAGCAGATGAATATAGGCGTCTTTTCCGTCTCGTCCGGCCCGACCACTCATCTGGTTGAACTCAACGTGGCCAAAAGGCATGTGGTACAAAAAGACGTGCCTAATGTCACCAATGTTGACACCTTCTCCAAAAGCCGAGGTAGACACAATCGCGCTCAGCCGCCCTGCCCTAAATGCCTCTTCAACGGCTTTGCGCTCTTCTCGGGTAAGGGCAGCGTTGTAAAAGGCAATTTTGTGACCCAGGTGCGGTAACGCCTTTCTTAGGTTTCGAGCAAGTGCGATAGACTGGTCGCGTGAGTTTACGTAAATGACGCATTTGTCCCCGGTAGCTACTTTGTTTTTCACGATAGCATCACGCCCACTTGCCCCGCGCGCATCGTGAATGTGGAGATTTTCTCGGATACTTTCGTCTTTGATGACTTCGTTAATGTTAAACAAGCGCACTATTTCTTGCGCGGCGGCATCGTTTGCCGTTGCTGTAACCGCAAGCACCGTTGGCTGTCCTAACTCTTCAAGCACACGAGGCATCTGCTGGTAACTTGAGCGATTGCCTCCTTTAGACTCTCCCGCATGGTGCGACTCGTCAAAAACCACAAAGCCAACACGATCACTTTTTGCAAAGTCCGCCGTATGAATTGCGAGGTATTCAGGCGTTGTCAAAATGACCTGAATGGAGCCGTCTTGAAGACCCGCCACCACCTCTTCGCGCTCAGATGTGGTCGACTCGCCGGTAAGACGCGCCACCTTAATGCCAAGCTCGTTAAAGACGGCTTCCAAATGAAACGCCTGGTCGTTTACAAGAGCACGCAAAGGAAAGACAAACACAGACGCTTTTCGCTCTAATATGGCCACTTTTGCAGCGTGAATGTGAAAGATAAGCGATTTTCCGCGACCTGTAGCCATCACACAAAGCACATTTTGTTTCTTTCCGAGAAACTCAAGTGCCCTATCCTGTGCCTCTAACAAAGCATGCTCTCCAATAAAGCGAGTTTTAAGCTCAGCCGTGAGGTTAAGAGCTTCTCGAGCAGTTAGCGCAGGCTTTTTTAGCATAGGTGTTGAGTGCAGTTCTTCTTCAAGCGTTGGCTTTCTTGTTACCTCAATATTCACACCAAGCGATTGCCCTTCTCCTTGTTTTCCTGTTACCTCTTGCACGCAGGCTGTGTAGTCTCTGCCCTCATCCATTTGAGGCGCCACATGTTTTGCGATCTCTTTTCGCAAAAACCCCAGTTGTTGTCCGTTATTTTTTTCAACTTTAATTGCAAACTGGTCAAACTCGTTCAATGGATCGCGCGTAAGCAAAAGTGTATCTCCAGGTTGGAGCGTACGCGCTACTTCCTGACGCGCATCAAAACTTACGCCCACCACTTTGGTAAAAAAGACAGAGGCTTGACCAATCGAGGCATACTCATCTTGCGAAAGCATCTCGGGTGCCCTGGAAAAGAGGTTTTCTACCAGCTCTATTGTTTTCACATCTTCTGGCTCTTGCAGATCATCTTGCTTCAAAATATCTTTTATATAGAGTTTTACACGTTTTTCTCCACGCCACGTGTCAATTTGCGGCTCAAAAACAACGTCCACTACCCCGTAGTAATGATCTAATAACGCAATATTTGCAGGTGAAAAATACACACAAGGCAGCGCATACTGCCCATCGCTTACAAAAAAGCTTAAGTGGTTTTTTTCAAATCCAATACGGCGCACATCAAGCACATCCATGCCACACAAACAAAACAGCGGTGCGGGATTTGCCACCCCATATGGTTTTAGGACATCGAGCGATTCAACTTGCCCAGGGGTCAAGTCTGTTATAGAAAGCGCAGCTACAATATCATTTCTTGTGTCTTGCGCTGTATGTTGCTGGTGAGCTATTTCTTGATTTAGGCGCTCATGAAATACGGGCAAATCTTTTTCTAAAAGGGTAACTCCAACCGCCTGCGAGTGGCCACCAAAGCGCTCCAAACAATCAGAAATGTTTTGAATAGCTTGGAATAAATCAAGCTTTCCAAATGACCTTCCAGAGCCTGTCGCCACCCCTTCCTCGTCAACAGAAAACACAAGCGCAGGCTTTTGAAACCGATTCATAACCCTGCTCGCCACAATACCTTTTATGCCATCGTGATATTGCGTCCCCCACACCACAACAGCTTCTTCGTCTTCTGGCTGCGATGTTGCCTGAGCAATAGCGGCTTTTGACTCTTCTGTCTCCATCTTTTTTCGCGCACTATTTAACACCACCAACTCATGTGCAAGCTCCGTTGCTTGAAGCGGATCTTTTGAAAGCAGAAGCTTAAGCGCAACTTCAGGATTATTCATTCTTCCGGCAGCGTTTAAATGAGGAATAAGCGAAAACGAAAGTTCTTGCGCGTGAGTCTCGCTCAAATCTGTTCCAATCGCTTCAGCAAGTGCCACTAGGCCAGGCCTTGTAGTCGAGTGAATTTGAGAGATCCCATCTTTTACTAAAGCGCGGTTCTCGGCTGTTAAATCCATACAATCTGCAATCGTTCCAAGCGTTGCTAAGTCTGTAAAGTCTTTCCATCTTTGTCCTTCGCCGAGAAACTCACCTACTTTCTCCACGAGTTTAAGTGCCACCCCTGCTCCTGAAAGAAATTGTGAGTATCCATCACCTTCATACTTGGGGTCTACTACGCATACGTCTTTTGGAACTTGGTTTCCTGCAACATGGTGATCGGTTATAACAACATCTATGCCTTTTGCACGCAAACTCGAAACTTCTTGCGCATTCGCTATTCCGTTATCGACTGTAACCAAAAGATCAGGCACGCCTTCGCTAAGAAGACGCGCAATAGCGGCCTCACTC
>CANBCO010000089.1 GCA_947367165.1 uncultured Coriobacteriaceae bacterium | reverse complement strand
CCGATGCCCCTTGGCAGGCGTAATGTCGTTATAAATGTTAAAGTACTGCCCACTCCAAAACTCATCAAACGATTCATGTCCTATCACCGGTTTTCCGTCTGCCGTTGCAGATCCAGTCGCTACAAAAGCCGAGCAGTGCGAGCTTTGATGCGGAGGAACGCGCTCTGGAGCGTTATCGTAATTTTGCACATTTAAAGGCCACCAGTAGCCACTTATCTCCATCCAAGCGTTCCAGCCAAGCACATCCTCAAACGTAAGCGGATACCCTGCAGCACTTGAGCCGTCTGCAATCCCTTGCATCTCAGCTGTGTACTCTTTTCCCAGCTTATCTTTGTGAAGCTTCACCGCCTCATCCACAAAATAGCTGTACTCTACCCCAAACGTTTGCATGGTCATATACGTGTAGACCCGAATAGCATCTGCCAGCTCTTCTGCAACATGATAGCCATGTTGAAATCCCACTTCATACGGCTCACCTTTACAGACAAGCTGGAGCCAACCCGCCTTTTGTTCACACGAACTCTTTGCAAGAATATCTTTCTGTTCTTGTGTTAGGTTTGCGTTAGACATATTGTTTCCTTTCTTTTGCTTGCTTAAATACTTACCCAAAAGAAAGATGTTTAAGAGGAGGCATCAAGTTCTTTTAAGAGCGCAAGAGCTTCATGGGCGGGTTTGTTGGCAGCCGATAAAGGATACGTCATTTTTCTAGACATCACAAAGATGCGGGCCCCTCTCGCCTCAAGCTTTATCGTCTGCTTCTTTGAAAGCTTTATCCCTTCAAGGACCAAACGGTTTGCTTGGACGCTCATATGTGTTATCCCCAACTTCTTGGCATACAGCAAGACAGCTTGGCGCACCAGCAAGTTTTGCGAAGGTTCATCTAGCTCGCCATAGTGCTCTTGCAAATCCTGCTCAACACGCAAAAGTGCCTCGTGAGTTTTTGCGTGCGCGATTCTTCGGTAACTTAAAACGCGCTCGTCAATGGCTTCGATGTAGTCGTTACTTAAAAAGTACTGACCGGGCAAGTCCACAATGGGCTCTGCCTCACTTGTTTCTTCTGGCAGCTCACCTTTTGCCTCATCAACGGCGCGAGACAAAAGCTCCATAAAAAGATCAAAACCAATTTTGGAAACATTGCCATGCTGCTCGGCACCAATAATAGAGCCCGCCCCCCTAATCTCAAGATCGCGCATGGCAATACGAATGCCACTTCCAAGCTCCTGGTATTCGTCTATTGCTACCAAGCGCTCTGCCGCTTCTTTGGTAAGAGCTTTATGAGGAGAGAACATAAAGTACGCATAGGCTTGCATGTGCCCTCGGCCAACGCGCCCTTTTAACTGATACAGTTGAGCAAGGCCGAGTTTCTCGGAATCTTCAATAATAAGCGTATTTGTGTGTGGATTATCAAGTCCCGACTCAATTATAGTGGTCGCTACCAGCACATCTGTCTTTTGCGCGGCAAAATCATACATCACGCGTTCAACTTGCGCTGGCGTCATCTGACCATGAGCCACGCCTATACGCGCCTCTGGAGCCGCTTCCTTTACGCGCGCGACAGCATCATCAATAGAAGCAACTCGGTTTGAGACGTAGTAGACTTGCCCTCCTCGGGAAAGCTCATTTCTAATAGCACCTCCAACGGTATCGAGATTATACTCTTCTACCTGCACTTTTACAGGAAGCCTGCCTTTTGGTGGCGTCATGATGAGCGACATGTCACGCACTCCAGACAACGACATCTGAAGCGTTCTGGGAATAGGTGTAGCCGATAAAGTCAACACATCAATCTGTGTACGCAAGTTCTTGAGCTGCTCTTTTGCACTCACACCAAAGCGCTGCTCCTCGTCCACTATAACAAGACCTAGATTTTTAGGAGCCACATCTGGCGAAAGTAACCGATGCGTCCCCACAAGCACATCGAGCGTGCCGTCTGCAAGTTTTTTAAGTGCCTGCTTTTGCTGTGCGGTCGTTCTAAACCGGCTCAACACGTCCACCGAAACCCCAAAAGGAGCGAATCGCTCAAGAAAGGTTTCAAAGTGCTGCTGGGCCAAGATGGTGGTGGGGCAAAGTACTAGAACTTGCCGGCCAGCTTGCACCGCCTTAAATGCAGCTCTAAGTGCGACTTCAGTCTTTCCAAAGCCCACATCTCCCGAGAGCAACCGGTCCATAGGACGAAGATCTTCCATATCGGCTTTTACTTCTTCGATGGCTCGCGCCTGATCGCTTGTAAGCTCATACGGAAACGCCATTTCCATCTCGCGCTGCTCTGGTGTATCTGGCTCAAAAGCAATCCCTTCTGCACTCACGCGTCTTGCATAGAGGTCTACCAAATCAAACGCGAGTTTTTTAGCGTTTTTGCGCGCTCTGTCAATCGTGCGCGACCACTCCCCACTTTTAAGCCGCGTAAGCTTTGGCGGCGCATCACTTATTCCCACATAGCGCGTAATTCGTACAAGTTGTGAGAGTGGCACAAAGAGCTTGTCGCCTTCCGCATAGTCAAGCTGGAAATAATCTTGCTCTTCGCCAGGTCTTCCTTGACGCGTTATACCTGCAAACTTTGCCACTCCATGAACGGCATGCACCACGTAGTCGCCCGGTTTAAAAGGAAACGTGATTTGCGTAACGTCAATTTGCTCTTGTGTCGCGCGCTTCTGTGCCACACTAACCACATCTTCTTGCGAAAAAATGGCGAGATGCGCTTCTGGAAAGATAGTGCCAATAGGAAGAGCTGCATCAAAAAACGTGACGTAGCCCCGGCTTAGCTCATGTGCTGCCTCAAACGTTTGTACTGTGTGTTGTATACCTAACGCACGCTCTGCCTCTTTGAGTCTACTTGCGTCTTTAAATGGCACGTGATGATCACTAAAAGAAAGCGCATATTCCTCGCGCGCCTGTGGCCTTGGAACAGCAAAAGCAACCGAGAAGTTCTGCTGACAAAGCCCGTGAACCTCACCGAGCAGTTTTTCTTCACTTCCGCGCACGTTTGGAGTGCGTACGGAAAGCTCTGCATCTACTCGCATTCCAGCCATCTGTAATGCCGAGAAACTCACCCGCTGCTGCGTGCCAAAATCAAGGGCTGCAGGCGACGTGTAATGAGAGGCCTCAGAAGCAGCATCCCGGTTTGCCTGTTTAGAAGCAGAGGCGTGCACCTCTTCTGTTGCACGAATAGCATCATCAAGC
>CANBCO010000088.1 GCA_947367165.1 uncultured Coriobacteriaceae bacterium | reverse complement strand
CATACGCGATTCCTCTACGTCTCGTGGGCTCGGAGATGTGTATAAGAGACAGATTCCCTTCTTATTATTAATTGCTTCTAGGCCTAATCTAAAACCACCAACGCCCGCAAACAGCTCAGAAACTGTAATAGTTTTTTTCATGGGCACGTTTCTCCTTTTCTACTGTGCCTTTATGTACTACAAGTTTAATTTATTTTGTATTTTTTGAATTTGACTTCCTACGTATGTATTAGTAAGCCAGAAACTTTTTTTACTTCATATCCTCCTCCAGGAACAGGCAATACATCATAAGAGTTTCTGCCATGTGGCCTTACATGACAACACCTATTTTCGCTAGATTTCACAGATTCGTTGGCTCTCCCCTCAATAATACGCTTTTGCATTTCTTCATAACAACGTTTTGCCTCTTCCACATCTTCGTCAGGCATTTGCCAAAGCACAACATCAAAAAGGCGTGGTTCGTCCTTTTTGTCTGCCTTGTAGATTACAAACAAAAAGGGATGTTGCAAATCCTCATAAAGTCTACTTTGTTCAAAGGGTTTCTCGGCTACATCAAAATAATCAAAAGCCGGAAAAGAAACTGATTCTTTTGGGATTCCATTTTTCTTAAGATGCATAGTTTTGACAACGATACCGCCTTTTGCAAACTCGTCAATTTGGGCATCTGTTGAAATACCTAGTATCTTTTTAGTAATTAACGCCGCCGCATTTTTTGGCTTCTTTTTTTGCTAACACAATAACCAAATTTCTCAAATAAATCATTCTCTTCCAATCCAAAATAAGGTTTAAACCGCTTTTTTATTAGTTTTAGTAAAGAATAGTTCTGCTCTTCTTTGGTTCGAGGAATAGCCTCTCTTTTTTCCATATATTGGGTTGCTAAAGCCGTCATGTAAGAGTTTTTAAAAGCCCACGCACGCGGCTTCGCGGGAATATTGGAAAAAGGCTGAGGCTTTCGAGAAGCACTTGATGCTGCCTTTGTTCTTTTTTGTACTTACGAGCTTTTCGCTCCACATGCGCAAAGACGTCCCCTCGAGCTCCTTTGCTCGCCTAAGGACGTCTTCACGATTATTTTTGTTGTACTTCTCGGACACTAAAAAATTAGAATTCTACTTTGGGAACCTCTTTATCAGAAGGACTTTCTACGTGATAGCCATCTTTGGGCTCAAAGTGCGCAACTCCTGCAACGATGTTTCCAGGAAATGTTTGAATCGCTGTGTTATACGTCATCACGCAATCGTTAAAAGACTGGCGAGCATACACAAGACGGTTCTCGGTGTCAGAGAGCTGCTCTTGGAGGCTTTCAAAATTGCTGTTTGCCTTAAGGTCTGGATACGCCTCTGCCACAGCAAAAAGCTGCCTAAGAGCTCCAGTAAGAGCGTTATCTGCAGCCTCGGCCTCATGGGGAGTCTTTGCTGCAATTGAGGCATTGCGTGCCTCGGCAACGGTCTCAAAAATACCCTTCTCGTGCTTGGCATAGCCTTTGACAGTCTCTACAAGATTGGGGATAAGATCTGCTCGGCGTTGAAGATTTGCTTCGATATTTTGCCATGCGTTGTCCACGCGATTTCGCTTTGTAATGATGCCGTTATAAATTGAAACTACGGCAATCACACAAATAAGCAAAAGCGCTAACACAATTATCAGTGCAATTACTGGTGGGGTCATCCTGTGCCTTTCTCTCTATGCTGGCGGGGAGAGAGGGATTTGAACCCCCGGGACGCGTAACGCCCAACGGTTTTCAAGACCGCCGCTTTCAGCCGCTCAGCCATCTCCCCGATTGTAACGCTTTATTGTACCCTATTTAGCTAAGAAATGCTCTGGAGTTCTTTACGTTGGTTGCTGACGGATTCTTTTAGAAATAGCCTAAAGTTTGAATAGGTTGTTGAAATTGCTGAAGTTGTTGAAATTGCTGAGGTTGTGGGGAAATGACGGTTTGCTGATAAGAAGCGGGCGATGTGCCGTCTGAACACGCCACTTTTAAAACCAAAATATCATTAAAAGAAAGCGTGCGGGCACCATCTAGTACTCGCACGCTTCTCACAAATGCACTTACAACTTAATGAATGGTTGACAAGGCAGCTCCTGTGCCGCCAACTATTGCTGCACAAGATGCAAAAACAACCAAGATAAAAATGAGGCTGATAAGCGAAATCACCAAGCCAGCAATAGCAAGCCCACGAGGCTCGCGTGTTACTCCCACACCGGAGAGGATAAGACCAAGTAACCATAAAATCCAGTTTAAAACCGGAATCCAGCCTAATAAAAAGCCTACAAGAGCAAGAACAAATCCTGCTACCCCAATTCCATTTCCTTTTCCACCTGCTGGAGGAGTAAACGTTACATTAAACTGCCCTGGCATTCCGCCTTGTTGTTGAGCGCCATTTTGTTGCTGAGGTACTTGTTGCTGTGCTGTTTGCTGCTGATTGTTAACCTGCCCAGTTAAGCCAGTTCCACAACTACCGCAAAATTGCGTTCCCTCTGGATTTTCTGTGCCACATGTTGGACATTTCATATTTGGCTCCTTTCTAAAAGCCTCGGCCTTTTAATAAAAGCATTTTCCTACGAACGAATCCGTTTAAATCCGCACGCTTATGATTACCAAAAGAAAAAAAGGCACCTATAACAAATGGCGCCTTACCGTTAGCGCAGAACATGTCTGCTCCTCGTTATATGTATTTGATTGTTTAAAAGAAAAACTGAAAGGCCAAAAACGCCCTTTAAGGTTATACCTGTGTGTGTGTTATGCCAACTGGGGTTTTGTAACATCATGATGGTTCTCGGCTAGTTTTCTCCGTTTGTCAGTTCGCTTAAACTATAGCACAATCTCTATTCTGTTTTTTCCAAGAAACCCAAAAACAACCTATTTGTCGCCTCTTCTTCTTGCTCTCATGATAGCCATTAATAACGTGTGCATATGCGTGATACTTTTATAACCTGATTGTCTTGCGAACCAACACAACTCATATACAATAAAGTCATGAAAACTGATATTGAATACATGCAACTAGCCCTTGCAGAAGCTCGCCAGGCAGCCGAGAAAGGCGAAGTCCCTGTAGGCGCACTCGTTGTTCTTGACGGCAAAATTCTCTCTAGTGCCCAAAACACCCGAGAAACCACACACTCCCCTTCAGCACATGCAGAATTCCTCGCAATCGAAGCCGCAGCAGAGAAGCTCCACAACTG
>CANBCO010000087.1 GCA_947367165.1 uncultured Coriobacteriaceae bacterium | reverse complement strand
GTGGGTGGTCTTGACCGCTATACCTCAGGCGATTTGCTTGTTGATAACCTTTCTACCTCTAAGTTTAGCGATGCAGACCGGGATAGCTACAGAAACCACTCGGTTGGCTTTGTCTTTCAAAATTACAATTTGATTCCACACCAAACTGTCCTTGCAAACGTTGAGATGGCGCTGGTTCTCTCGGGTGCTTCTAAAAAAGACCGTACGCAAAAAGCTAAAGCAGCACTTGAACGCGTGGGTCTTGCCAGCCAAATTCACAAAAAACCGCCGATGCTTTCTGGTGGGCAAATGCAGCGTGTTGCCATTGCGCGCGCATTAGTAAACAACCCCACTATCGTCCTTGCCGACGAGCCAACCGGAGCGCTTGACTCTAAAACAAGCGTAGACGTGATGGATCTTCTTGAAGAGATTTCTAAAGACCACCTGGTGGTGATGGTAACGCATAATCCTGAGCTCGCCCAGAAATACGCCACTCGCATCGTGACACTCAAAGATGGTGAGGTTACAAGCGATTCTAACCCTCCATCTCAAAGCGAAGTGGCAGATGAGGTGGAACCTCCTCGTTTTACCCATACGCACTTGGGGTTTTTCCCGGCTTTGTCACTTTCTTTTAACAACCTGCTCACAAAAGTAGGAAGGACGTTTTTAACTGCTTTTGCAGGGGCTATTGGCATTATTGGTATCGCGCTTATACTGTCGCTTTCAAACGGTATGAATGCCTACATTGATAACGTTGAAGCCGACACAATGGGCTCCTATCCTATCACTATAAATAAGCAAAGCGTTGACATGGATTCTATGATGGAAGATCAAGAAGAAGTCCTAAGCGATATGAAGCAAGATGTGGATAAAAAGGCATCGGACGCGGAGACGCCTACAGATATTACCTCGCGAAATCGTGTAAAAAAGAATGTGCAAATGAGCGAGAACATGATTCACGACAATGATTTAGGTGCTTTTAAAACGTATTTACAAGAGCATAAGGACCAAATTGAGTCCTACGTTAATGCTATTGAGTACCAATACAACGTAAACCCGCAGGTATATTCATATGCGCAACAGGAAGATGGCACGCTTGTGAGTCCAACGCAGCTGTTTGGAGAAACGCAATCGATGATGCTCGCAAGTGATACGTCGTACTTCTCATCTATGTCGTCGCAGTGGAAGCAAATTCCGGAATCAAGTGAGCTTCGTGAGAGCCGCTATAAACTTATAGAAGGCAGCTGGCCAGAGGCGGCAGACGAAGCGGCACTTGTGCTTGACGCAAACGGGTGTGTGAGCGACTACATTCTTTACAAGCTTGGTCTGTTAGACCCGGCTAAACTTGATGAGCTTGTGCAGGCTGGGACCGATAATACCGATGTAGACGACCCCGTTCAGCATATCAGCTTTGCTGATGCGCTTGCAAAGTCCTATGTGGTTTTTTCGCCGTCTGAGCTGTATCAAAAAGAGGGGAATCTTTGGATTAATAAGGCAAATGACGCCGCTTTTATGAAGGGGATGAAAGACAAAGGACAGCCTGTACAGATTACCGCGATTTTGCAGGCCCAAGATAATACAACCGTCTCTGATGGCGTGTTGTATACGCAAGCGCTTACCAATAAGCTCATGGAGATAGCGCAAAACGAGGACATTGTAAAAGAGCAGCTTGCAGATAACAAAACAAACGTGCTTACCGGAAAGCCATTTTTAAATGATGCCGCAACGTCAGCCTCTAACGCCTATCGCGCATTTCAAAATACGATGAGTTTCTCGGATTATGAAGGAGGGGCACACATGTTTTATGCAGGGCAAACAGTGCCTATTGAGCTTCCTGATGGTATGAGTCAAGAAGAAGCGCAGGCGTTAGTAAATTTGGTGGCTCATGGCGTTCCCGCCGAGAAACTCTCTGCCTTTATTGAGATTGTGAGCTCGGGGACTTGCACGCTTGAGCAGCTAAAAACGCTTGGTGTCGACACGGACGTGCTTATGCAAGAAGTACTTTCTGACATAACGCCCGAGCAGTTTTTAGCCATGTTGAGTGACGAGCAAAAGCAAGAGCTTGCAAAAGAGCTTCTTGCTCACGTTGAGCCAAATGAGCTGGTGGCACTTCTTGACCAAAACGAGCTTAACGCTCTGGTTGCGAGTTACGTCTCTACTGTTTCGCCCGACGCTCTTTTAGCTGCGCTTACGCCCGAGCAGCTCGCTGCAATTCAGGCAGAACTGATGAAAAACATCGACATGAGTGCTCTTGTAGAGCAATACACAAAAGGTCAGGACACTGAAGCGCTTGTGCGGGATTACTTTAAAAACCTTACGCCCGAGCAGATGCAAGATCTTGCAAAAGATATGGACTTGTCTTCATTGGACGAAAACGCGCTTTTGGCTCAAATGAGTACGGTTGCGCCTGCTTCTTACGACGGAGTGATGGCTGCGCTTGGATACGCTACGCCTGAGCAGCCAACAGAAATCATGCTGTATCCCAAGGATTTTGACGCAAAAGATCCAATCGATGCGTTTATTACTCGCTACAATGACCAAACGGCAAAAGATTCCGAGAAAATCGCTTACACAGACCTTGTGGGCATTATGACAAAGTCGGTACGAGACGTTGTGAACATGATAACGCTCGCGCTTCTTGCCTTTGTTGCGATTTCACTTGTGGTGAGCTCTATCATGATTGCCATCATCACCTACATCTCTGTTTTGGAGCGCACGAAAGAAATTGGTATTTTGCGCTCGCTTGGAGCATCAAAGGGAGGCGTTTCGCGCATTTTTACTGCAGAGACGTTTATCGAGGGGCTTTTATCTGGAATCCTTGGCGTGGTGCTGGCGGGACTTTTGACCATTCCTATCTCGGCTTTTGTGGAGTCAACTCAGCATGTAGCTGGCATTGCTCAGCTCACACCTGTAAATGCGCTTGTACTTATTGCGATTTCTGTTGGTCTTACGCTTTTGGCAGGATTTGTGCCGTCGCTGATGGCCGCAAAGAAAGATCCCGTTGTCGCGCTTAGGTCAGAGTAGGGATTGCGCCTTCCCGTTGCGCTTTCTTCCCGCCGAGAAAACCTCCCACTAAAAGATTGGTGGTAGGAAAGGAAAGGCATCCAGCCCTGCACAGCCGAGAAAACCTACCACTAAAAGATTGGTGGTAGGAAAGGAAAGGCATCCAGCCCTGCACAGCCGAGAAAACCTACCACTAAAAGATTGG
>CANBCO010000086.1 GCA_947367165.1 uncultured Coriobacteriaceae bacterium | reverse complement strand
AGGCAGAAGAAGCTAAAACAAAACTTGAAGAGGCCGGAGCAGCAGTTTCTCTCAAATAGTGGGAGCTTTAAAACTTTTTTCAAAAGGCGTCTTTTGAGAGGCGCCTTTTATGTTATACTAAATGTTGTTTACTCACAAGCAAACGAGAGGAGAAACGATGAGTAAAAAGTGCACGTTTTGGTTGATGGGGGTAATTGCCTTTGTACTAAGCGCAACGTTAGGTCTTGAGCTGTCTTCTTCAGCAGAAGCTTTAGAGAAAAACACCGAGCCCTATTATGACGAGGGAACAAACACACTCTATATTCCTTCTGGGCAGGTGATTTCGTATTCTATCTATCATCTCGCATCAGAAACACATGCCAACAGTCTTGAGCGCGTTGTTATTGAAGGCGACGTGACGATTTATGGAGGTGGCGAAAACCATGAAGGACTATTTCAAAATTGTTCGCGTCTCACTTCTTTTGAAGCACACGGCAAAGTGACGGTTGATGACGAGGACGCTGTCCCAAATGGCGATACGCTTGTTCTTTTATCTTGTTTTAGTGGCTGTTCATCTTTAAAAAGTATTGATCTTTCAATGTTTAATACGGATAAAGCAATAACAGCTTCTGCCATGTTTTTTAATTGTATACAGCTAGAAGAAGTTAACCTTTCTTCTTTTAATATTGAAGAAATGAAAGGACTGCATGGTGCTTTTGGATATATGTTTTATAATTGTGTGAATCTTAAAAAGGTAGACATGGGTTTATGTCGCATGACCGATGAGCAAGCTGTTGACCCAGATAATGCAGGAATTTTTGCAATCGAATCGGGAGATGCAGCGATATCAAATCAAACACTTTGTAACATTACCATGGATAGTAATCTCAATTTACTTCCTGTTACAATAGACGAGGAGGGATCTCCTATAGGCTCTTTCTTTAACTATGACCATCCTGAAGGTTGGAATGCCTACTATAATGGTGAGTTCCAAGAAACTTTACACACCTACGATGACTTTGTAGCATACAAAGCAAGCCATCCTGGACTTTCTACTTACGTATGGTCAGATGCTCCACAACCTGAACCTGAGCAAGGGGAATGGATTTATGACCCAGAAACAAACACTTGGAAGTACAAGAATCCAGATGGTAGCTTTGCAACAGGTTTTAAAGATATTACTGAAGAAGATGGAGTTACATATAAGTATTTCTTTAACGAAGAAGGCATCCTTATCCAAGATCAATGGATATGGGACCCAGTTACTCAAAAATGGTACTGGGCAACGTATAGTGGAACAATTGCTCAAAACATGTGGGCTTGGGCAGTAGATGCATGGTATTACTTTGAAGATGGTGGCGCTATGCATATAGGATGGATCTGGGATGGAGCCTGGTATTACTGTGAATCAAATGGTGCTATGGTAAAAGGCATCTGGGACTGGATTGATAATGAGTGGTATGGATTCTGGTGGGATGGCAAGATGTGCCAAGGCTGGGTCTGGGATAGTGCCTATGTTGCTTGGTATTACTGCTTTGACAATGGCGTATGTGCTAGAAACTCCTGGGTCTGGGATACTAACTGGTATTATCTGAATAACAACTGTCAGATGGTAACAAATGCTTGGATAGACGGCTATTACCTTAACTGGCGCGGCATTTGGGTGTAAGTCTAGTAGTAGGTATATAGCCTACCCGTAAAAACGGATAAGGTGCTCTCGCAGTTTTTTAAGCCTGCGACTGCTACCTTATCCGTTTTCGTGTGCATAACCATCCAAGTGGGCTCGGCTGTTTAAGCAAGAAAGTGTAGGGCAACGCGCGCAGTTTAGGCAAAAAAGAATAGGGTGCATGCTCAGACAGTCCTCGCCCGAGCTTTGCTCGGGCTGCGAAACTGCGCGCGCTATCCTATTCGTTTTCTTACAGGCATATTTTTCTTGCTAAACATGTTTTTTACAGTAAACAAAACACCAAGGAGCCCAAACGTTATATATACATGAGAGGAGCGGTGCATTCTAACCCTGCGCGCGTCCTTTTTTGCTCTAAAGTAAGAGGGATGGGTTTTTTTGAATTGTTTAATAAAAATGTTAATTTACCTGAGCCTTTGCAATGTGAAAAATGTGTGAGTTTTTCTTTTTTTGTAAAAATGGGAGATTTGATTGTAGTACTGTAAAGGAACTATCATTGTTATAAATTCAAGAGAAGGAGCAGTATGAAAGGGTTGGAAAAAGTACGTAAGGTGTTTGTTGGAACGGTTCTAGCGGGACTGGTTGGATTGACTTGTTTGCTGGTAACAGCGTTGCCTGCAGAGGCGTCTTCCAAAGGTCACAGTTACAATGATAGCCAAAACATTGGGACAACATTAAAGCTTGTGAATAGAGATTCGATTCAGCTTGATCCTGGCGAGTCTTGGTATGATGCGACTGGTTTTAGCTATTATAAGCTACAAATAAATGGGAGAACTGTTGCTTGTAATAGTCCAGGGGGTCACGATAATTGGGTTAAGAATCATTTTGGGACTTATACAAGTGGACTTCAGCCTGATCTAACTAATGCTTCGCTTCAGGGACATGCATATGCCTTTACGTTTAGATGGGAGACCGCAAGTAGTGGTTGGGATGCCGGAAGTGGTGCTTATGCAGTAGTTACCTCAATGCCGTACTTGGATTATAGCGACAATCCTTGTTTTACTAATTGTACCTGGAAACATTGGAATGTTGCGGGCAAAAAGACTTCTAATCATACTAAAATTCAAACATACAGCGGTAATAAAAAGGCCGAGGAAGTGTTTTGGCTCTCTTATAATCCAAGCACTTCCCAGTATAGGATTTGGAGTGCTTTGGCAGGCCGACCTGTTGGCTATACTACTGACGACCTCGATAATTTAAAAACGCTTGATAATCATGAGGCTAACACGTATCAGTACTTTCAATGTAGCCCTATTACTACTAGCGATATATATGATTTTCACAATGCATCCTAGGAACTAGTTGCTTGTGTAATTCATACAAGGACGCAACCCCTCATAAGCTCGATATTTGAGTTTATGAGGGGTTTTTATTACAAAGCAGCCACCTCTTTTTTCAAAGTTATAACATGTGTTCAAAAAACACTTGGCGTAGTGCACGTTAAGACAGTTTTTTTGCTACGCTACCTATCAGCAAACAAGGAGCAGGCGTGCAAGGAAAAAAAGTTGGGTTTCTCGGCTTGGGGGCGATTTGTGTCAGCGGCATGAGTGGGGGAGGCGTTTTTCATCTGCCTCAAAATATGGC
>CANBCO010000085.1 GCA_947367165.1 uncultured Coriobacteriaceae bacterium | reverse complement strand
ATTCATAAACATCCTGGGAATCTTTGCATTTATTGCGATTGGCTGGTTGTTTTCGGCTAAGCGCAAAGACATAGACTGGATCTCTATTGCCCTTATGGTTGGGATTAATTTTCTGTTAGCCTGGTTTTTGACGAGTTTTGAGGTAGGAAGAGCGTTTGTTCAAATCATCGCAGCTTTCTTTGTAGAGCTTGTGAACTTGTCGTATCAAGGTATTAACTTTGCACTGGCAAACTGGGTAGGACCTAATGGCGTAGACCCAGCTCCTGTAAACTTTGTAGTGAGCGCCTTGTTGCCAATCTTACTCATTGTGCCGCTTTTTGACATTCTTACCTACATAGGCTTTTTGCCTTGGCTTATTAAGTGGATTGGTCGTGGGCTCAGCTTTATCACACGTCGCCCAAAGTTTGAAACGTTTTTTGCGGTTGAAATGATGTTTTTGGGAAACACAGAAGCACTCGCTATCTCTCAAATTCAGCTACAGCGTATGAAAGCAGCTCGTAATGTAACGCTGGCTATGATGTCTATGTCTTGTATTACCGCAGCTATGATTGGAGCTTATAGCCAGATGGTTCCAGCTCAATACGTAATTACTGCAATCCCTCTTAACTGCGTAAACGCACTCATTTTTTCGCATATGCTCTATCCCGTTAAAGTAACCCCAGAAGAGGACAAGGTATATACGCTTGCCGACACCTCCGACGAAACGTTTCCAGAAACGGCAACCAAAAAGGAGCGCGATGAACTTAAAAAAGAAATCGCTGCTTACGAGGAACTTTCTCCTGTAAAGCGGTTCTTTACTCACGATCCAAGATTGCCTAAGAAAGAGCCGTTTTTCTCCTTTTTGGGCGACTCTATTCTTACCAGCGGAAGGCTCATCCTTATCATTACCGCAAACGTTATTGCTTTTGTTGCGCTAGCTGCGGTGATTAACGCATTGCTTGGTCTTATAAATCCCAATCTTTCGCTTCAGTCCATTTTGGGCGTCTTTATGTTTATTCCTGCGTGGCTTATGGGCCTTGATCCAGCAACTGCCTGGGATTTCGCGCAAAATATGGGGCTTAAACTGG
This sequence comes from uncultured Coriobacteriaceae bacterium, assembly GCA_947367165.1. Classification (GTDB taxonomy): domain Bacteria; phylum Actinomycetota; class Coriobacteriia; order Coriobacteriales; family Atopobiaceae; genus CANBCO01. Next base: position 2,211 of record CANBCO010000085.1, on the reverse strand, counting down.
TAACCAACGAGTTTGTTGTCATGGGAGAAGTTACGAACCAAATCCAAACGTTTTCTGTTCACTACCAAGCTTGCCTTACCACGTTTCTCACGTCGTTTGCAAACTTTTCAACGCTGGGCCTGGTCATAGGCTGCTTTAAAGGCATGGTTGACAAGGAAAAGAACGACACCATTGCGCACCAGGTGGGACGTATGCTTCTTTCGGGAATTCTGGTCTCTCTTTTGTCCGCTGCGTTTGTGGGGCTTTTCTGCTGGTAAAACGCTCTCACTGCGTTTGTATACGATACATGGCATGAGCTGCTTTTCTCGGATGAGTTAAGCAGCTTTTTTGTGCTGCATAGTGCACAAGCTGCTTTTCTTTATTGGGTTTATGTCTTGTAAAGGTAAGTCGCATATGTTTTTTGTTAAACAAAAATGTGCTTAGTGTGCTATACTTAAGCAAGTAGATACAATAAACGTAAGCAGAAAGGAATCAGTATGGCTTACAAAACCCCAGGTGGCATAACACACACACACACACACACAGGTCTCTTTCTAAGGTAAGGTTTTTACTCCCTACCTTCTTTTTCTCTCTTTTTTCTTTTTCTTTTCTACTTTTATTTACTCCAACACAATTTGTACTGGGAGAACAAAGCTCTTCTGTGGGAGCAGCGAGTGCATCTAGTAATGATACAGGTGCTTTTACCGTAACAGGTGGAGCCGAAGGCACAGATTATGCGTATGCAGATGGTATTCTTTCTATTACATCTGCAACACCAATAACCATTAAAAACACTGATCAAAATGCCCCTACTACCGACCGCATTGCAGTGAAAAGTGAAGCAAACATTACCTTGGCTGGGGTGAATATCAGTACAGATAGCGGCCCTGCACTTGAGATTGCATACGATGCCATATTTGATGTAGAGATTATTTTGCAGGATAAAACTGAAAATAACTTAGTTGTTACAGGCAATAATAAGCACTCAGCTCTTCAGAAAACAGGTGATTATCACTCCTCTGTAGGAACCCTATTTATTTCCGGTAAAGGCAATTTGCTGGCTCAATCAAAGACTGGAGCGGGAATTGGTAGTTCATACGGGGAAGACGATAGTGGTGGTTGTACTAAAAATGTTATTTTTAATGGTGGGAACATTCGAGCGATTACTGAGATGGGGGAATGCGCCGCAATAGGAGGCGGATACGATAGTTTAGGCTATGCAAAAAATATTGTCATAAACGATGGTACTATATATGCAGAAAATACTTCTGGGAGCGGTGCAGGAATTGGTGTGGGAGGGATGAGTGCCTCTGCTGACTCAATTACCATAAACGGCGGAGATGTTACCGCTATTGGCGCTGTTAGGGCTGCAGGAATTGGTTGCGGGAGTGGAAGCTCTGTCGATAATATTATAATTAATGGAGGAACTGTAAAAGCTACTGGAGAATCAGGCGCTGCAGGAATTGGTGGCGGCGCTAATGGCGGAAACGGCACCAATATCACAATAAATGGTGGGAACGTAACAGCAATTGGAAGTGGCGGCGGAGCCGGCATTGGTGGCGGCACGCCGCAACGTGAAATTTTTCCTCCGGCTTATGTTGGTGGAAACGGTGTTAACATCAAACTCAACGGTGGCTCAATTTATGCTATAGGCGGTAGCGGCGGCGCTGCTGTGGGAGGTGGCAAAGATGCAACGGGCAGCGCTTCAAACACCCTTGATGGCAACGCCACCATTAAGGCAGCTGTTGATGAAAAGGGCAAAAGTGCTTTTGATGGCTTTGATGCAGGGCTTACCAAAGGACTCACTTTCACAGGGAAGGTAACAGACTACACATCCGAGGAGATTACTGTTTCATGGCAAAACGGAACCCTCTACGGAACAACCCACACCATAACAGATAACTTTTCTATCCCAATTGATTTCACCTTTGAAGGGAATACGTCTATTACCCTTGCAGAAGATGCAGAGCTTTCTTGCGATGCGGGTTGTACCTTGACTATAGAAGGGCAATTCCACAATGAAGGCGTAATACATATTTCCGACGATTTTCTGATTGTTAATAATTCGGGCTTCATTGATACCCTGATACAATATGATGCACAAGGTGGAGAAATTAAGCCAACAAACGAAGATACCTACATCATCTATCAAGATCAAGATGGTATAAAGAAGTACGAAAACCTTCCAGAAGCAGAAAAGGAAGGATACGACTTTAGTGGTTGGTATACCAA
>CANBCO010000084.1 GCA_947367165.1 uncultured Coriobacteriaceae bacterium | reverse complement strand
GAACTCTCTTGGTTTTGCGCATCTTCTTTAAGGACCCGCAAAAGCACGTCTGTTGAGAAGATGTAAATGCCCATTGAAGCCAGATTGGAGTCTGGCTCGGCGGGTTTCTCGGTAAATTTAGCAACCGAGCCGTCAGCAGCCGCCGTAATAATGCCAAAGCGGCTCGCATCTTCCCATGGCACCGGCATCACCGAGATAGTTAGCGCGGCGTCATTTTGGATGTGGACGTTCAGCATCTCTTGGTAATCCATGGAGTAGAGATGGTCACCCGATAAAATCAACACGTAATCAGGCTTGTTCGCCTCAATGTAATCGATGTTTTGATAGATTGCATCTGCCGTTCCTGCATACCAACTGCCGCCTTTCTCGGTTGCATAAGGAGGCAAAATAGAGACGCCTCCTTCGTTGGTATCGAGATTCCACGCCGCTCCGCTTCCAATGTAGTTGTGAAGCAGGTAGGGACGGTACTGCGTAAGAACGCCCACCGTCTCAATCTCCGAGTTTGTGCAGTTAGAAAGGGCAAAGTCGATGATTCGATACTTTCCGCCAAACGAAACCGCCGGCTTGGCTATAGAGTGCGTAAGCGCCAAAAGACGCGAACCTTGCCCTCCTGCCAAAAGCATTGCTAAACACTTGTTTTTTGCCATAACCTCTCCTTACCTATCTTGAGGCCCATCGCCTGCTTATACGTGCCAAATATCTTCTGCATACTCTTTGATCGTTCTGTCTGAAGAAAAGAATCCGCAGTTAGCCGTATTAGCAAGCGCAATTTGATTCCAAGCTCGCTGGTTAGGATACAGTCTGTTGAGTTCCTCCCACGCGTTTGTGTATGAGGCAAAGTCATATAAGACAAAGTCCGCGTCATTGGTGTGGATGAGCTCGTCGTATATCATTTTAAAATCACCCGATAAACCCGCATACGTATCATCGGTAAGCTGTTCTAAAATCTTCTTTATCCTGGGGTTTTGCATGTAAAGATCGTAGGCATAGTAGGCATTGCTTGCCTTGAGCTCATCTAGCTCTTCTACAGTCGCCCCAAAAATCTTGATGTTTTCCTGACCTGCTAGCTGGGCAATTTCTACATTTGCACCATCCAGCGTGCCCAGGGTAATAGCGCCGTTTGCCATCAGCTTCATGTTTGACGTACCACTCGCTTCAAGACCAGCGGTAGATATTTGCTCGGAAATTTCTGCAGCAGGATAGATGAGCTGGGCATTTGAGACAGAGAAATTGGGTACAAACGCCACTTTAATAAGCCCACGCGTCCTTGGGTCTGCATTCACAATGTTTGCAACGGCATTAATAAGCCTAATTACCTCTTTTGCAAAAAAGTAACTTTGCGCTGCTTTTCCGCTAAAAATAAAGCTGGTTGGATGCGGATTAAAGTTTGGATCTTCCACAATGCGGTTATACAGATCCATCACTTTCATGATGTTTAAAAGTTGGCGTTTATAGGCGTGAAAACGTTTGACTTGCACGTCAAAAATTGACGAGGTATCAAGCTCAATTCCGGTATGTTCTTTGATGTAGGCAGCAAGCCTCACCTTGTTCTCGTGCTTTGACGCTTCCATACCTTTTAAGAAGGTATCGTCATTTTGGAATTTCATAAGACGAGAAAGCTCGTTTGCATCTTTAAGCCACCCATCTCCAATTGCTTTTGTAATCAGCCGAGAATAACTAGGGTTCGCGTTTCCAAGAAAACGTCTTATAGAGATGCCATTTGTTTTGTTGTTGAACTTCTCGGGCATGAGTTCGTAAAAATCATGAAGAACTTCGCGCTCTAAAATTTCTGTGTGCAGTTTTGCTACACCGTTTACCGAGTGCGAGCAGATAATGGAAAGGTTTGCCATCTTGACTTCGCCGTCCCACAAAATTGCAGTGGACTTGAGCTGGTCCATTCTGTCTGGATGCTTCTTTAAGAACTCGTCTCTGTAGTGCGCATCAATTGTTTCAATAATCATATAAATGCGCGGAAGCATGGCTTGCATAAGCGGAATGGGCCACTTTTCAAGCGCTTCTGGAAGCACCGTATGATTGGTGTAGCTGAGCGTACGCGTAGTGATGTCCCAAGCTTCGTCGTAGTCAAGGCCTTCCTCGTCAAGCAAGATACGCATGAGCTCTGCACCGCAAAGGGCAGGATGCGTGTCGTTAGTGTGGATGGCGATGAGCTCGGGGAACTGATCCCAGGCGTCGTCACCGTGCTCGCGCTTAAACGTGCGAACTATAGACTGTACACCTGCTGCAACAAAAAGATACTCCTGTTTAAGGCGCAAAATGCGACCATGTTCACCTGCGTCGTTGGGATACAGAATAGAAGAGATTGCTTCTACATCTGTTCTAAAACGAGACGCTTCTGCGTAACGACCCTCGTTAAACTCGTCTAGATTAAAGTGCTCTTCAGAAGGCTCTGCCGCCCAAATTCGCAATTTGTTTACCGTTTTTCCGCCGTATCCTACCACAGGAATGTCATACGGGACAGCAACGATATCCTCGCCATTTTCTAAACTAAACCAATAGCGTCCGTTCTCGTCCTCATGGCGTTCAACTTCTCCACCAAAAATAACGTGAATTGCAGATTCTGGCCTCCGGACTTCCCATGGGTATCCTTTTTCAAGCCAATTGTCAACAACCTCCACTTGGCGTCCATTAACAATTTCTTGCTTAAACAAACCATAACGATAGCGCATACCGTTTCCGTATCCAGCAATGCCTTCTGCTGCCATCGAATCTAAAAAGCAAGCTGCAAGACGTCCTAGACCACCATTTCCTAGGCCTGGATCTATTTCTGCACTCGCAATCTCTGTAAGCGAAGTTCCCATCTCGGCCAGACCGGCTTCTACAAGATCTAAAATGCCCAGATTAAGCAAGTAGTTTTCAAGAAGCGGACCTATAAGAAACTCAAGAGAAAAATAAAAAACACGCTTTTTGTTCTCCCGCTCAATGGCCTGGAAGAGCAGATCCAGCGGCGAGACGTATTCCTCGTCCTCCTCCTTGACCTCGGCGTACTCCAGCACCCGCATCACCATGGAGAAGTTCTGTTCGTATTCCGGAGCCTCCTGCCACAGCATGAGGATGATGGCCTGGAGCAGAGCTGTCTCTGATTTCTCCCAAAACGGGTCGGAATTGTGACTGTTTTTAGGCGTAGTCGCTTGAATCAGGTTGTTTACCAGCCGGAGAGCGTCCTTTTCGTCCCGGATGTAGCGGAAGGAAATTTCCGGGTGGGACAGGGCGATTTTATCTAAAATGCCCGCAATGGCGTTGCCCTCCGTCACATCCTTTT
>CANBCO010000083.1 GCA_947367165.1 uncultured Coriobacteriaceae bacterium | reverse complement strand
TAGGGCAACGCGCGCAGTTCCGCAGACCGCACGCAGTGCGGTCGAGGACTGTTTGAGCACGTGCCCTAACACTTTTTGCCGTCCTGAATTGAGCACGTTCCCTACACTTTTTGCCGTTGGGTTTCTCGGCTGCGCAAGGATGGTACAAGGGGCTTTATGCTATGATTAAAAAATCAGACTAACAATGAGATGAAAGGATTGGGCATGGGTGAAAAGAATTCCAAGCAAAAGGATATAAAGAAAGACAAACAAGATGTTATAGAGGAAGTAGAGGCTTCGGCTCCTGCACATGCCAAGGTTGAACCAGAATCCAAGGAGGGTTTAGAAGGCGAAGCAAAAAAAGAGCCAAAGAAAAAGAGTAAGCGTAAGCACTCAACGCTTTGTGTTGTGCTATCGAGCATCATTACTGCAGTTGTTGTTCTTGTTATTGCTGGCACGAGTTTCTTTTTTTATGCAGGTGGAGGACTAAGAGGAAAAGTTGTTGTGAGTGAATCTGAGCTCAACGCTCCTTTTGCTTTCTATTACTATCACGGGCCTCATCAGATTACTGTAAAAGAGGTGCTTGAGTATTTTAATGAGATTGATTTGGCACAAACGGATGACGGAATGTATTATGTGCCCGGGTCGCAGGATATCACGTCGTATGTCCAGGATATGGTCTGTTTAAACAAAGCGACCGAGGAAGGCTTTACCGTTAACGATGCAGACGCTAATGCGGCTGCTCTTTACTATACCCAGACAAATGATTTCTCTCAGATAGCGGCTGATAACGACATTTCAGAAGAAGATGCAAAAGAAGATATGCAACAGCACGCTTTGTTCTTAAAGTACGAGTGCCAGCAGATTGCTTCTATCGCCGATAACGGCACGGTTGCGCCTGAGGTTCCTTCAGATGCTGATATGAACACTGCTACCCCTGCATATGCTGACTACATTAAGAACTTAGTTGGAGAGGCTTGGAACAGCGAGACCAATGCGTGGTCAGAAGATGATTTTATCTTCTCGCTGGACTTTAAAGGAAACGAGTTTAACGGAAACGAAGCTACGTATGAGCAGGCAGAACTTGCTTACTTTTTATACTGTACCGATGTGTTGGCTCAAGAGGAGTCGGTGGGTCAGGCAATAGGAGATATGATGGCAGGCTTTTTGGCCCACACCATGGTCTTCTTGCCTAACGCACAGTAATGTTTAAAAGTGCTATCATACTGAAGTAACTACACGTAAAACAAGACAGCGTATGCTAGGAGGTAGCAGTATGAAACGTGTAATGTGGTATGCAAGTTTGGTTGCTTTATTACTTCTTTTTGTGGGATTTTTTGAAGCAAAAGCTCAAGCGACAGAAAACCCCAATGCAACAGGTCCATATGCCCAGTATGATTATCAAACAGACACTCTCAGTATTAAATACGGAAGCTATACCCCAGATTATCAAATTTCCATTTTTCCTATTGACGATGATACTAAGTATGATTTTTCTACGCTTCCTTGGAGAGGAATGTCAAACAATATTGAGCATGTCAAGTTTGATAAAAGTTTGCAAGACAATAACTACAGTCCTAAATACCTTGATTTTTGGTTCTTTAATGGCTTACAAATTGAAGATGTAGAAGGACTTGAGTACTTAAGTACGGAAAACACGCTTTCGTGTGAGCGCATGTTTGCAGGAGACGAAAAACTTAAAACGGTAACTTTTGGATCAAAGTTTTTAGCCGAGAAAATCACCACTATGGCATGTATGTTTATGGGATGTTCTAATTTGCAGGCCGTGTATTTTCCGGAGGGCTTCTCGGGAAAAGAACTAATTACTACCGAGGGAATGTTTATGGCAGATGAAAGTCTGGAACTTGTTGATTATCCTTCCTCGTTTACCTGCGAAAATGTGCAGAATATGGCGACAATGTTTTATAATTGCCAAAAACTTTGGGCTATTGATATGTCGATGGCTTCATTTGACAATTTGTACGATACCAATTTAATGTTTGCCAATTGTAACACGCTTAAGTACGTGAATTTATCTAATTTCAACACAAAACCAAAGCTTATAGATGGAAAGATGAAAGCGGTCAATACGAGAAAAATGTTTGCTCAAACTGATCCTGAAACAGAAGAAGTTCTAGGCATGATTCCAGCTCTTGAAACGATTACGCTTTCAAATATGTGTCAGCTTGCTAGTGAGGAGTTTCCAGAAGGCAATTCGTACTTTGCTTTTGACGAGCTTTGGACCGCCTTTAATGGTGGTGAGGCCCAGCAGACTGTTCAGGGGGTGGATGCGTTCTATGCATTCCAAGAAGCCTCTTTAGCAAAAGGGTTTGCTTCAACCACATTTGAACTCGGAGATCATATGCCCGAGCCAGGTCCTGAACCCGGTCCAGACCCTGAGCCCACACCAGCAGACGATGGTTGGAAAGAGTCTGAGGGCGGCTGGCAGTATTTTGTTGATGGAATGCCCGCTCAAAACCTTTGGGTTTGGATTGATGACGTATATGGTGCGCATTGGTATTTCTTTGGCGAGGATACGTACATGAAAGCCAATCAGTGGCTTTGGGATGAAAACTATGGGGCATGGTATTTTTGCTCGGCTGAAGGAGGAATGGTTTCCAACGAGTGGCTCTGGGACGATGTCTGTTCTGCCTGGTATTACTGCAATGCAAATGGCGGTATGGATAAAGGCTGCTGGCAGTGGATTGGCGACGAATGGTACGGTTTTGACTGGAACGGTAAGATGTGTATCGGTTGGACGTGGGACGCTGACTTGGAAGCGTGGTATTTCTGTGCAAATAATGGCGTCATGGCGCGCTCTACCTTTATTGATGGCTATTGGGTAGACCAAAGCGGCATGTGGCTTGCATAGTGCGACCAAGATGCCCATGTGATGCACGCTAAGGCAAGCTCTCCTCTTTAACGAGGGGAGCTTTTCTTCAACTAATGCACAAATTTCTCTTTTGCTCCCTTTTTGTTTTTTGTTTGGTGTACAATGACGTTGCCTAAAAGAAAAGGAGATGAACATGAAAGAAGTTCAAGTTAAAGGGCAGGTACTGGACGACGGTGCTTTAGAGGGAGTAGACGGCGGTTGTTCTGCAGACGATGTGTTTGGCGAACAGACATGCAAACATTGCGGCTCTGGCGATGGTTATTCCTATCAAAAAGGAAAAGCAGGACTTGGCTGGCATTGTAAGAACTGCGGAAAAAATAGCTAGTACTCCATACACCTTTTCAAAAAAAGCCCCACATTCTAATTTGAATGTGGGGCTTTTTTACGGAAAAGCTGCTTTTCTCGGCTTTTCCGGCTACCAAACAC
>CANBCO010000082.1 GCA_947367165.1 uncultured Coriobacteriaceae bacterium | reverse complement strand
GATATTAGCTTACCTAAAGCCTGTCGCGTTATGCAAACACCTTTTTGCGGATAGCATATGCTCGATTTTTTATTTAACACGCAATCAGGACTTGCCTGCCTCATGGGAGGCGGCATAGTCCTGAGCACGGTAATCGCAATTATTCTAGAACGACGCACGCAAAAAAAATACCCCGACCAATCAGTAAAAGAAAAACCTACCCAAAACACCTAGTCTACACGTCGCTTTTTACTGCTCACCAGCTTCTTGTTTGGGTTTCTCGGAAAACTCTAGCGGCGCCATCACACGCAAAAGAGCAATTCTTCTTCTTCGCATTGACTGGACTCTAAAACGCCAGCCATCTTTTTCTAGAACCTGCCCAGGACTTGGGACTCCGTCTGCAAGGTCTAAAATAAAACCAGCGATAGTTTCGTACTCGTCACTTTCTTCAACAGGCCAACCAAGTTCGATTGCATCGTCTATAGAATAGCGACCGTCTACGAGCCACTCTCGCTCGCCAAGTTGCGTTAGGTATTTATTGTCGGGATCAAATTCGTCCTCAATTTCGCCAACAACCTCTTCCACAATGTCTTCAATGGTCAAAACACCAGCTGTTCCGCCATACTCATCCACCACAATCACCATCTGATCATGCCCTGTTTGCATTTCGCTTAAAAGCGGAATAATATCTTTTGACTCGGGAACAAAATTTGCTTCGTGAAGATAGTCTGCGACCGGAGCGCTGCCTTTGCCCTCATCAACAATGGGCGAAATTAAGTCTTTGATATGTGCGATTCCTACCATGCGATCTACGTCTTCGTGGTATACCGGTATCCGAGAAAACCCAGTTTTCCTCATCAAAGCCAATACGTCTGCAACCGGCGTATCGTCAGAAAGCGCACACATATCTACGCGCGGCACCATAACTTCGCGAGCCACCGTATCGCCAAGGTCAAATATCTCATGAATCATAGACTTTTCTTGCTCGGTAAGCTCCTCAGCATCGCTTACCATATAGCGAATTTCGTCCTCGCTAATTTGCGCACGATCTTCTGGAGATTTTAGGTGCAAAAGACGCCCAATACCATTTGCGCTTTTTGCTGTCACCCAAACGAGCGGCTTTACCGCTTTAGAAAAGCCCCGCATAAAGCCTGCAACCCGTTTTGAAACGCCCTCAGCGTCGCTCAAAGCAATACGCTTTGGAACGAGCTCACCCACAACAATAGAAACATAAGACACAATAAGGGTGATAAAAACAGGTGCTAAAACTTGTGCAATGGGAAGTGCCATACCTAAGCTTTGCATCCACTCAGCAAAAGGCTCGCTTAGATTTGTTGCGGCCACCGCTGAACTAAAAAACCCTACCAAGGTAATTGCAACTTGAATTGCTGCCAACAAATCACCAGAATCCGAGGATACGTCCAGTGCAATTTTTGCGCGCTTGTCGCCTTCTTTTGCATCTCGTTCCAAAAGAGGGCGCTTCACATTCACAAGCGCCATTTCGCTCATCGAAAACAATCCATTGACAAGCGTTAATACAAAAGTCGCAATAATGCTTATTGCTATATACATACTCTCCTAGCTCTGTACTTTAAAACCCGCAGCTTCAATAGCTGCGTTTACCTCGGCATCACTAATGCCGCCCGAGAAACTCACCTCTCCTGTCTCGGCATTAGCAACAACATTGGTAGCTCCGTGCTCTTCAAGCTCTGCAGCAACTAGCATCTCACAGTGCTTGCAATGCATTCCTTCTACTGTAATCGTCTGCATCTTTACTCCTTTTGCTCCTGTATGCTGCGCACTTTTTCGCTCACTTTTGTTTGAAGCTCGTTAAGCGCATCTTTATTAGGAACCCAATTATGCACAAGTGCTTCTTCAAAAAGCATGTCAAAACCAGTTTGTGCGAGCTGCTCATGTACTTGCTTAGGACCAATAGGCGCCCACCCATAACTGCCAAACGCAAGTGCGTGGCGGCCTTGGTTTCTCGGCGAAAGTCCTAAAAAGTACGTTAAAAACATTGCCACATTAGGCATGAGCTTCATGTTGAGCGTAGGTGATCCCACGCAAATATAGTCTGCATCAAGTGCCCAAGCAACTATATCCGACTCGTGCGTGTCTTTAATATCAAAATACCGCGCTTCAATCTCTTGCTCTATAAATGCCTCACATATAGCGCGACCCATTTTTGCGGTTGACTCCCACATAGAATCGTATATGATGGCGGCTTTAGGCACACGAGTGTTTGCCGTCCAACGCTTATAAGCTTGCAATATGTCTGGAATGTGCTCGGTCCAAATAATGCCATGCGAAGGCGCAATCATTTCAAGATCAAGCGTCTCTACAACATCGAGTGCACCTTTTGCTTGGGCAGCATAAGGCTGCACAATATTTGCGTAGTATTTCCGTGCCTGCTTCATGATTTCGCTTACATCAGAATCTACGTCAAACCTGCTAGACCCCGCAAAATGTTGTCCAAAGGCGTCATTAGAAAATAGAATTTTGTCTTCCGGAGAATACGTCACCATATTATCTGGCCAGTGCACCATAGGCGTTTCTACAAACGTTAGCGTGCGGCTACCTATGTTAAGCGTATCTCCTGTTTTTACCGCATTAAATGTAATGGAGTCTCCGTAATGAGCTGCCATTTCTGCAACTGCTTTAGTTGAGCAGTAATGCGTTGCATTTGGACACGCTTTTGCAATTGCCGGAAGCGCACCAGAATGATCCATTTCTACATGGTTTGAAATAACTACGTCAATTTTTGCAGGATCTACAATAGTGGCGATGCGGTCAATGAGGTCTTGTGAAAATTTTGCTTTCACCGTATCAATAAGCGTAATTTTTTCATCCATAATAAGGTAGGCATTATAGGTAATGCCTCGCTCTGTGGTGTAACCATGAAAAAGACGCTCGTTCCAGTCAAGTGCTCCTACCCAGTAAATGTTAGGGACAATTTGCTCGGGTTGTAACATATTCACTCCTTGGGCTCAATTGTTTGTTTCTTCTATTTTACCCTGCTTGGGCTATCTTTGCATAACTGCGACAGCAAGCCCAAATGCAATTCCAAAAAAGATTGAAGCTGCCCAAGAAAAACACAAAAGTACACCAGAAAAAAGAAAACCAGCAAATAGCAGAAGTGCATATGCAACAAGTGCGTCTGTTTGGGCAAACTTTTGTTTGGCAAGCTTTACAAGTAAGCGGGGTTGGGTTTCTCGGCGGCCAAGATAAGCAAAGAGCGAGGCCGTTCCAGAAAAAACAGCAAGCGGAAGCAACAAGGCAAGCGCAGCATATTCCATGTTCTCCAAAAGGGAAAATTGCAAATATAAAAAGCCTCCA
>CANBCO010000081.1 GCA_947367165.1 uncultured Coriobacteriaceae bacterium | reverse complement strand
GAGTTATCAGTATGCAGATATTTTAACTGGCATGGTGCAGCTTTATGAAGCTGATGCTACCGAGCCTCTTTTCGCTTTTGAGGAGCCCACGTTTTAAACGGCGAATACTCACGTTTTTGCCTTAAAGCTAAGGACTGAACGACGTTTATGAAATACGGATTAATCCTTAATGCACCTGCTAAAATCAACCTCTTTTTAGGTGTTCATCCCGAGAAAGACGAGGCAGGCTTTCACCGTGTAGATTCTATTATGAGTGCCCTTGAGCTCTCGGATACCATTGAAATTCAGCCAGCAGACGAGTGGTCTTTTACCTCAAACGAGCGTCTTGATTGTGCAAAAACAACAAACACCCTTTTTAGAGCGGCGCACATGCTGAGCGAAGCTACGGGTAATGCTGTGGATTTCTCGGTTACGTTGACTAAGCGCATTCCCTCTCAAGCTGGCCTTGGCGGAGGATCAAGCGATGGTGCGGCTGTATTGTACGGGCTTTCTAAAGCATGGGGGCTTGACCCGCATGGAGATTTAGTGCTGAGTATTGCGCGCGATCTTGGGGCAGACGTACCATTCTTTTTGTATGCAGGTCCTGCGTATATGGGTGGCAGAGGTGATGTGTTACAAGAAAGCTTTGCGGACGTAGGCGGAGAAGATGGCGCATCGTTTCCTCAGCTTAACGTAGTACTAGTAAAAAGCTTGGGTGCAGCCGTTTCTACGAGAGAAGCCTATGAGATGTTTGACGCAAATCCAATGCCAACAGGGGATTTAGAAGGCATGATAGATGCTCTTCGCTCCCGAGAAAAGCAAAGCATTATTCAACACATTTCAAACAACTTTACTGAGGTGGTAGAACAAGTTGAACCCGATGTAGAAGATGCATTGGTATGGCTTCAAGCTCGCCCAGGCGTACAAGCAGTATGTGTTTGTGGTTCTGGAGCCTGTGTGGCAGGAATTTGTGGGCGACCGTTGGACGCAAAGCAAGTAGCAGATGATGCGTTAGAAGCGGGTTTTTGGGGATTAGCAACGCGCACACAGTCGGCAGGCGTATCTGCGATGTAAGCGTGTTACAATGTGATGTAGGCGGGTTGTGGCTCAGCTTGGTAGAGCGCTCCGTTCGGGACGGAGAGGTCGCTGGTTCAAATCCAGTCAACCCGACCAAATTTTTCAGGTATGTTTTAGCTTAAGTGTCTATACTTAATGTTTGAAATCGAGAAAAGGAGAAATATATGAATGAGACTAAAACGCCGTTTACCTCGGGCGATGATACAAATCAGCCAATGCAGCCTGAGCAAAATACTACGGCAGCTCAAACAAACAATCCTGGTAATGCAGGCAAGCCTGCCGCTTCAGAAATCCCAGGACAAGAAGGAACACCCCTCACCCCTCCCTCGCAAGAGGCCGTTTTTCAAGAGACGATGCAACAGCCCCAGTTTTCACAGCAAGCGCAACAAGGGGGCGCTCCTTATGCGCAAAGTTCCCAACCTGCAGTAAACTCAGCCGGAGCGCCTGTAACAAAAATGCAGAAAAAGCAGGGTACAGGACATTTTTGGCGTGGGTTTCTCGGCGGCGTTGTTGGAGCAGCGATTGTTGCCGCTATCTTGTTAGTAGTTCTTGCTGTTTTTGGTGCTTTTGGCCTGTTTTCAAATAAAGGAGGACAGACGGAAGGGTCGCAAGCTGGACGCGTTATAGACATTGAAGCCACAGGAGAAGATGTAAATATTGCAGAAGCGGTAGCAGCAAAATGTCTTCCATCTGTGGCGTCAATTTCTGTTACAACAGCAAGTGGCGCAGGTGTAGGCTCTGGGGTTGTGTATGATACAAGCGGAAACATTATCACTAACAATCACGTAATTGAAGGCGCGGAATCCATTAACGTGACCATTAATGACAAAAGCTACGAAGGCACTGTGGTGGGAACTGACGCCGGAAGCGATATTGCCGTGGTTAAAATTGATCCAGGTTCGGACACGCTGACACCAATGGAAGTTGCAAATTCTGACGATATTGTAGTTGGAGAGTGGGTTATGAGCTTAGGTTCTCCTTTTGGTCTTGACCAATCGGTTTCTACAGGTATTGTGAGCTCGATGTATCGTTCAACAATTTTACAAGGTCAGAGCGGAAACACTATTTATACCAACCTCATTCAAACTGACGCAGCAATTAACCCTGGCAACTCTGGCGGTGCTTTGGTTGACAAAGAAGGAAAGCTGATTGGTATCAATTCAACAATTATGTCTTCTTCTGGCTCGAGTGCTGGCGTGGGTTTTGCCATTCCGTCAAATTTAGCTACAGAAACTGCAAATACGCTCATTGCGGGCAAGAAAGTTGAGCATCCCACACTTGGCGTAAGTGTCACCACAGTTACTGCACAAATTGCAGCAAGAAATAACCTTCCGGTATCGCAAGGCGCAGACATTCAAAGCGTAGAGGCGGGAAGCGCTGCAGCTTCTGCGGGATTGCAGCAAGGAGACATCATTACGCAAGTGGACAACTCAGAGATTGCGTCTGCAGATGCGCTTACTCTTGCAGTAAGAAGTCATAAAGTAGGCGATACGGTAAGCATTACGTATTATCGCGGTTCCGAGAAACACACCGTAGACGTAACGCTTGCAAGTGATAATGGTGTAGATCCGCAGCAAAACACCAACACAAATAAGTCGCAGTCCCAAACCAATCCTTTTGGTAACGGAAACGGGAATAGCGAAAATGGAAATAGCGGAAACGGAAGTAACGGTCTTGATTCGTTAGAGGATTTGCTTAAGAGATTACAGTAGTTCTTGACATTCCTTTCTGCGCCGCCTGCCTTTTCCTACCCCCTTCTCAAGGCAGGCGGCTTATTCTTATACGTTTTGCGTGTAAGGTAAGCCAGAAAAAATGGCTTAGCTTTTTGCTCTTTTAGTTTGCTGTAGCGCAATAAAAGAGAGTTAGCAACTACCGAAACACTTGAAAGCGCCATGCAGGCACCGCTTACTTCAGGAACGATAATGCCTAGACAAGCCAGAGGGATAAGCGTTGAGTTATAGCAAAGTGCCCAAAAGAAGTTTTGCCTAATTTTTCTCATGGTTGCTTTAGAAAGCTTGATGGCAGAAGCTACATCAAGCGGGTTGTTGTGCATTAAGACAACGTTTCCAACCTCAAGTGCCACGTCTGCGCCTTGGCCCATAGACATCGAGATAGTAGCAGAAGCCAGAGCGGGCGTATCGTTAATGCCATCTCCTATCATACATACGCGCTCTCCTTTTCTTTTAAGCTCTTCAATTACGCCGGCTTTATCTTGCGGAAGCACTTCAGCCCATACCAGCTCGTTAGGAATACCAAGCTCATGCGC
>CANBCO010000080.1 GCA_947367165.1 uncultured Coriobacteriaceae bacterium | reverse complement strand
CTTCAAGGCCTGCTATAACGGCCATGAGCTCCATTCGGTTATTTGTGGTTAAGCGATACCCTTGAGAAAGCTCTTTTTCTGCGTGCTTTCCGTTTTTCTTAAGGCACAAAATGGCACCATAGCCACCTCTTCCTGGGTTTCCCCTTGCTGCGCCATCTGTAAAGAGTTCTACCTGCATTATTTTGCCTCTGCCCACGTTCTTCCATAACTTATACTTGCTACAAGTGGAACAAGCAGCTCACAAACGCCTTCCATCTCTTCTTGTACCAGCCTTGAAACGGTCTCAAGCTCATCTTGTGGTACTTCAAAATCAAGCTCATCGTGAATTTGAAGCAATAACTTTGCCCTAGAGTTTTCTTTATAAAGTCTCCGCTCTACCGCAATCATGGCTAGCTTTATGATATCGGCTGCACTACCTTGCATAGGCAAATTCATCGCCTCACGCTCTCCAGCTGCTACAACCATTCTATTTGTAGCCATAAGCTCTGGAAGCAACCTTCTTCGCCCATACATGGTTTCTGCAAAACCAAGGCGCTTAGCTTCTTGAACCGTAGTGTCAAGATAGGTACGCACCGCAGGATAGGCCGCATAATACGCGTCAATCATGGCTTGTGCCTCTTTGTTTGAAATAGAAAGGACACGCGAGAGCCCAAAAGCTTGCTGACCATACACAATGCCAAAATTAACCGCTTTAGCTCGTCTTCTTTGCTCAGCGGTGACATCTTCTGGGGCTACACCAAAAACCTTGGCTGCCGTTTGAGAGTGAAAATCGCTTCCCTGCTTAAAAGCTTCAATTAACCCAGCGTCTCCCGAAAGATGCGCCAGAAGTCTGAGCTCAATCTGTGAATAGTCTGCTGCCAAAAAATAGTGGTCAGGTTTCACAACAAATGCCTCACGAACTGCACGACCCAAATCAGACTTCACCGGAATGTTTTGCAAGTTTGGGTTTGAACTTGAAAGGCGTCCAGTTGTGGTTACCGTTTGGTTAAAGGTAGTATGAATCCTGCCATCGCTTGCTATTGTATCTGGAAGCGTTTCTAAATACGTCGTTATAATCTTTGTGTATTCCCGCCACAGTAACACGTTTCTTACTATGGAATAGTCTTTAGCAAGGTCTTCTAGAAGGGTTGCATTGGTAGAGATAAATCCTTTTTTTGTTCGCTTCATGCCTTCGTGAGGAAGCATAAGCACATCAAATAAGATGCGCGAGAGCTGAGAAGGTGAGGCTATATTAAACGATTCTCCCGCCTCCGAGAAAATCTCTTCTTGCAGCTTGTCAACTTTTTTTGAAATAGACCGGGTTTGGTCAGCAAGGACTGCCTTGTCGACAAAAAGCCCTCTTCGCTCCATTGCAGAAAGCACAAGCACTAAAGGCATTTCAATCTCGTCAAAGCACGGTTTAGACCCGTTTTTTTCTAGGAGCTCTGTGAGAGGCTCTGTAAGCTCATACGCTATCACAGCTTCTTCTTGTGCTGTGGCCTCCTCAAGTTCAATTCCTTTGTGCAAATAATTTCTAGCAAGCATTTCTGCAGAATACTCAGTGACCGAAGAGTTTAAAAGATAGGCAGCTATACTTGCATCAAAAAGACGTGAAGGTTCAAGCTCTAAAACAGATATTTTTTTGGGAAGTGCTGTATTTGCAGGACAAAGGACGTGTAGTAACTCTTTTACCCTAAGAGCACTCAGTCTGCCTTTGCGCACAATGTGTGTCAGCGTTTCTTTTGCTTGTGTGCCTTCAAACGCACAAAGTGCCTTATCAGTCTTTACAAAAAGTACTTCACTTGGTTCAGTAAGAGTAAGGACCTCTTTTTCTTCAAAGCTCACGCCAAGCCACGTTTGTGCAGCAATAGCTCTTTCGAGCTCTTTTTCTGCCTCCTTGCCAGAGATAATCTCGCCAACCTGTACCGTTTCAGCTTCTAAAGAGCTGGATTTGTTGGGTGAGTGAGAAAACGTAATGCCCGTGGCTGCAAAAAAGCGTTTTTCAATAAGCGTAAAAGCAAGCTTTTGAAACGCTTCTTGCGCTACTGCCTGGTCAAAATTGGGAAACTCGGAGTCGCGAATGTCAAGCTCAATGGGGGCGTCGCAAAGAATCGTTGCTACTTTTTTAGATAAAAGCGCATCTTGCGCGTGCGCTTGAATATTTTCACCCATCTTTCCTTTGATATCTTTGGCGTGTGCAAGCACTTCTTTTAAAGAACCATACTCTTGAATAAGAGTCGCCGCCTTTTTGGGACCTATACCTGGAACACCAGGGATATTATCTGAGCTATCCCCTTTAAGTCCATAAAAATCAGGAACAAGCTCAGGGGTTATGCCCGCATACAAATCTTTTACAGCAGCAGGATCCATAATAGCCACGTCGCTCAATCCCTTTTTGGTATTTACAATTTTTATGTGCTCATCGCTTAACTGATACATATCACGGTCGCCTGTAAAAAGCAGAAAATCAAAGCCTTGCTTCACACCTTTTTTAGCAATTGTTCCAAGCAAATCATCGCCCTCCCACCCTTCAAGCTCAACCACAGGAATGGACAAGGCGGCCAAAAGCTCTTTAATCATTGGAAACTGCTGGTGAAGAGCTTCGTCTTGCGGAGGCCGATTTGCTTTATAGGAAGGCAACAGCTCCATCCGAGCCCGTGGTTTTCCCTTATCAAAACAGACAATGACTCCCCAGACAGAAAACGTCTCGATAAGCTTTACAAACATCTGCATAAAGCCAAAGGTCGCATTAGTTGGACGCCCATCAGGAGCTGTCATATACGGAGGAACAGCATGATAGGCTCTGTGCATAAGCGAGTTTCCATCTATTACAGCAATGGTGGGTCTGACGTTTTTGTCTTGCATGCGCTTCTCCTTACAAGTAAAAGAGGAGGTCGTTATAGGAAGGAACTGGCCATATATCTTTTGGCACTTCTGGCTCAATGCTATCAACTGCATCTCTCAAGTCTTTCATAAGAGGAAGAACACGTTTAGCGCCTAACTGGGTTTTCTCGGCTAAGTTTATTTCAGCCGAGAAACCCTCCAACGTCTTTTTGAGAGCACATCTTCTCTCATCAATTTTTGAAAGTGCGCATAACACAAGCTCGAGCTTTTTCGTAAAAAGCGAAGCATCTTTTGAAACGGCTTCAAGTTTTGCCACGTTATCTGCAAGAGAAGCAGCATAGCTTTCAAGAGCAGGCAGATAGAGCCTTACTACCATAGAAAGCATCGTTTCTGCCTCAATTTGTAGATGATAGCAATACTGCTCACCTTTTGATACGTAGCGAGCACAAAGTTCTGCTTCGTCAAGCACATCAAACTGTGAGAAAAACGCTACGTTTTGAGGCGTTATCAAAG